>JAZORV010000358.1:0-11376 GCA_045656785.1 Acutalibacteraceae bacterium
ATAACGGTGGTGATGGCTTTGTTGTTGCCAGAAAATTCTTTGAAGGCGGTAAAAATGTTAGCGTTATTCTGGCAGACGGAATGCCACAAACCTTATCGGCTCAAGAAGAACTCTCAAAATTAACGCATTATCCTGTCAGAATTTACAATAGCTATGATGCTGAAACGAATCAGCTTGTAAGTGATGCAGAGGTTCTAATTGATGCGATTTTTGGCATTGGTTTCAGAGGAGAGGTTGAAGGCGCGGCTGATTTTATTTTGGCTGTTATGAATCAAAGCAGAGCGTTAAAAATCGCGCTCGATATTCCAAGCGGAGCGGAATGCGATACCGGTGCCATTTCAAGAAACTGCTTTAAGGCTGATGCAACAATTTCTTTTATTGCAATAAAACCTTGCCACGTTTTGTTCCCATCTGCCGAATATACCGGTAAGTTGTTTAAAGCGGGCATAGGTCTTCCTCCTCAAATAGCCAACTCCGTTGGTTCTGATGATATAATTATTGAGGAGGCTTTAATTAAGGCAAAGTTCCCCAAAAGAGCTAAAAATTCTCATAAGGGTACTTATGGCAGAGTTGCGCTACTTTGTGGCTCTTATGGTATGGCAGGTGCTGCGTTGCTTTCGGCAAAAGCGTCGCTTAAAAGCGGGGCTGGTCTTGTGGAATCTATTTTGCCCGAACCTATATATCCAATAGTAGCCGCGGGATTGCCTGAAGCTATTTTCTTACCTTATGATATTAATAATGATAAATCAGCTTTATTAACGCTTTTTGATGGCATAAACAAAGCCGATTGTGTAGTAGCCGGGTGTGGGCTTGGAAAAAGCGAGCTTACTAAGAAAATGATTAATGTTTTGCTTGAAAGCTATGAAAAGCCAATAGTTCTTGATGCTGATGGCCTTAATATTGCCGCGCTTAACACGGAGGCTTTGGTTAGCTGCAGAGCGGAAATGGTGTTAACTCCTCATCCCGCTGAAATGGCAAGGCTTCTTAACACTACAGTTGAAGTAGTTTTAAATAATAGATTTGGCTCTGCCAGAGCGCTTTCAAAGCAAAGCGGAAAGATTGTTGTGTTAAAGGGTGCTAATTCTGTTATTGCATTACCTGGCGGAAGGCTTTATGTTTGCACTAAGGGAAACCCCGGTATGGCGACTGCAGGAAGTGGAGATGTTCTTGCGGGTGTAATTGGTGCTTTAATTTCCGGTGGAATGAGCGCGGAGGATGCGGCAATATGCGGAACCTGGATTCATTCAGCTGCAGGTGATGTTGCCGCCATTCAAAAATCGATGACCTCGATGCTTGCCGGAGATATAATTTCTTCCTTACCCGTAGTTTTTAAAGAACTCGAAAAATAATTACAGGCATATTAAGAAAAGGGGGGTGGATTTGTGAAAGACGAAAGAATAACAAGACTTAGAAAAAAAGCTATGGCGTTGCCCTTAAAGCCCGGTGTTTATATAATGCACAATAAGGCGGGCGGAATAATTTATATCGGAAAAGCCAAAATGCTTAAAAATCGCGTAAGTCAATATTTTGGAAGCGATTATAACCATACCGATAAGGTTCGCAAAATGGTAAGCAATGTTGAAAATTTCGAGTATATAGTTTGCGATAGCGAGTTTGAAGCGCTTATTCTTGAATGTTCTCTCATAAAGCAACATACCCCGAAATATAACGTTCTCCTGAAGGATGATAAGGGATATCATTATATTAAGATAACAAGCGGCGCATGGCCTTCAATCAAGGCTTGTATGCAGGTTGAAAAGGATGGCGCCGAATATTTAGGGCCTTATAATTCCGGTTGGATAGTAAAGCAGACCGTTGAAGAAGCGAATAAAATATTTAAACTTCCGCACTGTGATAAAAAGTTTCCCAGAGACATAAAAAAGGGGAGACCGTGCCTTAATTTTTATATCGGGAACTGTAATGCTCCTTGTGCGGGAAAGATAAATCAAAAGGACTATTATCAGTCGGTTTTGGAAGCTATTGATTTTATCAGAGGCGATTCAAAGCTTTCCATTGAACAACTCGAAGAACAAATGATGAAGGCAGCTGATGATCTTGATTTTGAAAAAGCCGCAAGGCTCAGAGATAGGATTGCTGCTATCAAAAGGATTGGCGAAAAACAGAAGGTAATCGCCAGCACTTATAAAACGCAGGATGTTTTTGCTATTGTAAATGGTAAAAATAAAGCCGCGATAGAGGTCTTTGTTTTCAGAAATTCAAGGCTTTGTGACAGGCATCAGTTTCTCATAGATTCATCTGATGACTTAAAGCTCGCAAGAGCTGATTTTATTAAACAGTTCTATACTTTAGACGATAGAGAAATACCTCCGAGAATAGTTATAGATGATGAATGCGAGGATAGAGAACTTTTAGAGCAGATGTTATCCGAAATGTCTGCTAAAAAAGTTGAAATTGTCGTTCCGCAAATCGGAGAGCAAAAACAACTTATTAGAATGTGTCTAACCAATGCTGCTGAATATTTAGCAGAAATGACCCATAAAAGAGGAGGAGATGCTGCCGCTCTTGACGAGCTTGCAAAGCTTTTAGGGCTTCCTTATCCTCCTGAATATATTGAATCCTATGATATTTCTCATACTGCAGGTAGCGAAAATGTTGCAGGTATGGTTGTTTTTAAAAACGGTATGCCTTATAAACGCGCGTACAAGAGGTTTAAGATAAAAAGTTTTATAGGTCAGGACGATTGTCGCTCAATGGCTGAGGTTATTGAACGAAGATTTACTGAATATTTGAACGCCGAAAATGAAGAAGAGGGATTTGGAAAGCTGCCCGATTTAATTCTGCTTGATGGTGGTCACGCTCAGCTGAATGCGGTTAAAGCTGTGCTTGAAAGGCTTAATATAAACATAAACGTTTTCGGAATGGTTAAGGATTCAAAGCATAAGTCGAATGCTATTGCTACCGATGGCGGAAACGTTCAGATAAAATCTAACAGAGCCGCTTTTACTCTTATAACAAAGATTCAGGATGAGGTCCATAGATTTGCGATAACCTATCATCACGAGAGAAGCAGAAAAAGCGGAACTCGTTCCGAACTATTGAATATTGAAGGGGTAGGCGAGGCAACTGCAAAGAAACTCCTTAAAGCTTTTAAAACTCTTAAAGCAATTAAAAGCGCAGATGTTGACGAACTTAAGGAAAAAGGAAAAGTTTCATTGAATGTCGCTCAAAATATTTATAATTTTTATAATACCGAGGTATAGCGCCTCGGTATTATATTTTTTCGTTATTCATATATTTTCTCGGAGGGATAATATGGATAAGAAAATTTTGAGAGATAGCTCGACTTTTAAACTGTTGATTTTAAGAATTGTATTTTTATCAATAATTATAATTGCATTAATTCTTGCTAAATTCATCGATAAAAACTTCTCTTCTGAAATAAAGAGTTTTTATCATGAATGTTTATCAAAAGATATCGGCGCCATGGATTATCTTGAATAAAGTTATGATTCGCTTAAAAATATTCGGAATAAATATATCGATATCATTTTATTTTATAGTTTTATTGATGCTCCTTCTTATAATTGATAGGAAAGGCGTATTTGTGATGAGCTTGCTCGCGGTTTTTCTTCATGAGGCGGCTCATCTTTTTGCTATGCTTATTATTGGGGTGCGAAATGTTTCGGTTCAATTAGTTTTAGGGGCTGTTAAGATTAAAACAAGCAATATGCTAACCGAAAAGAAAAAAATGATAATTTCGCTGTTCGGACCTTTAGCCAATTTAATATTAGCTTCTTTTTTGTTTGTTCAAGATGAATTTCTTCAGATGTTTGGAGCTTCAAATCTTGTTTTAAGTGTTTTTAATATTTTACCTGTCAAGGGGCTTGATGGGGGAGATATATTAGAATTTGTTTTAAGGAATTTTAAGTGCAAACGTTTTTTGTATTTTGCCTTTTCTTTAATATTTATTTGCTTGATAATCGTGATCGGTTTGGAAGTCTTTTTTCACTATGGAGGTAACCCATCACTGATAATTGTAGGAATATACTTAATTATTCTTAATTTTTCAAAAATATGAGTTGAAAAATAATTGATATTGGTTTAAAATAGATGTGTAATTGTTTTCGGAGGTTTATAATGACTAAGGATAGATTTGAAGAACTTTTGCTTTCTGTTCAGAAGCCGGGAAGATACTCTGGCGGCGAAATGGGAAGCATTATGAAGGATAAAAATAAGGTAGACGTAAGGTTCGCTTTTTGCTTTCCTGATGTTTATGAAATCGGAATGTCCCATCTCGGAATGAAAATATTGTATTCTCAATTTAATTCGAGAAATGATATCTGGTGCGAAAGGGTTTTTGCGCCTTGGATTGATTTTGAAGAGGTTATGAGAGAGAATGATATTCCTCTTTTCGCAATAGAGAGCAGAGATCCTATCAGCGAGTTTGATATCATTGGATTTACTATGCAATACGAAATGAGCTATACCAACGTTCTTAATATGCTCGATTTAGGTGGCATTCCCATTCGCTCTGCTGACAGAAAAGAATTGGCGCCTTTAATTGTTGCAGGAGGACCTTGCGTGTGCAATCCTGAGCCTATTGCAGATTTTGTTGATCTTTTCTTTTTGGGCGAAGGCGAAGAGGTTGATTTAGAGGTTATCGATCTATATAAAAAATTCAAAAAACAAGGTGGCTCGAAGGCTGATTTCTTAAAGGAAGCGGCTAAGATAGAGGGTGTATACGTTCCTTCTCTTTATAATATTTCTTATAATTCTGATGGAACAATTTCTGCAATTTCTCCTAAAGAGGATGCTCCAAAAACCATCCGAAAGAGAATTATTAAAAATCTTGATGAAGCCTTTTATCCGGATAATTTTGTTACCCCTTATATCGAAATAGTTCACGATAGAGCTGTTCAAGAGATTTTTAGGGGCTGCATAAGAGGTTGTCGCTTCTGTCAAGCAGGTTATATTTATCGCCCCGTAAGGGAAAAAAGCCCTGAGGTAATAAACTCTCAAGCTAAAGCACTTTGCGAATCAACAGGCTATGATGAAATGTCTCTTTCTTCTCTTAGCACGAGTGATTATTCTCAAATTGAGCCACTTCTTTCTGAAATGGTTGATTGGACAAATCAAAAGAAAATTAATCTTGCATTACCTTCATTAAGAATAGATAACTTCTCTAAAGAGCTGATAGAGAAAATCAGTGCAGTAAGAAAAAGTGGATTAACCTTTGCTCCCGAGGCGGGAACCCAAAGGCTTCGTGATGTTATTAATAAAAATGTAACCGAAGAAGAAATTGTTCGTACTTGTAAAATGGCGTTCAGCAGTGGGTATACTGCCGTTAAGCTTTATTTTATGTTAGGCCTTCCAACCGAAACGGATGAAGATCTGGTTGGCATAACAAAACTTGGGCAAAGAATAGTTGACGAATATTATAGAATGGAAAACAGACCTAAAGGAAAGGCTGTTAACGTTTCGATCAGCGTTTCAACCTTTGTTCCAAAGCCATTCACTCCATTCCAGTTTGAACCTCAGGATGATTTGGATACCATTCGAAGGAAACAGGAGCTTTTAAGAGATAGCGTTACGACAAAGAAGATTTCCCTTACTTGGCACGATTCATCCACTAGCTTTTTAGAGGGTGTTCTTGCAAGGGGAGATAGGAGAATTTGTAACGTTATTGAAAGCGCTTGGAAAAAGGGATGCAAGTTTGATAGTTGGTCTGAGTGCTTTTTCCTCGATAAATGGCTCGAAGCTTTTTCTGAAGAAGGCCTTGAACCGAACTTTTATGCAAACAGAAAAAGAGATTATGATGAAATTATGCCTTGGGAGCATCTTGATTATGCTGTCAGCAAGGATTTTCTTATAAGAGAAAGCAAGGCGGCACATTCCGAAGCTACAACGCCTAACTGTCGTGAAAAGTGCGCTAATTGTGGCGCAAATTGTTATGGGGAGGGTGTTTGCTTTGAGAAGCGTTAGAGTTTATTTTAAGAAAAAGGATCGAATGAAGTTCGTGAGTCACTTGGACATGAATCGTGTTATGACCAGAGTGATGAATCTTTCAGGCATTCCTTTTTGGTATACCGAAGGCTTTAATCCGCATCCTTATATAACCTTTCTTTTGCCTCTGTCATTAGGATTTGAAAGCGACTATGAGATAATGGAAATAAGAATAGTTGATGATAGTTTTACTGATGAAATGGTTAAAAATGCATTAAGCCAAAAGTGCCCCGAATATTTAGAAATAACAGAAGTATTTCCGGCGGTTAATAAAGCGGGTAAAATTGCATTTGCATCCTATATTGTTGAGTTTTCTGAAGAAGTTGAATGTTTGGAATCTTCTCTTTCTGATTTTCTTAAAAGAGAAAGCATCATAACAGAGAAAAAAGGCAAAAAGGGAAGAATCTCCGAAATAGATTTAGCCCCCAAAATTAAAGATTTTTCATTCAATAGAGATGAAAACGGATTGAAACTTAATTTGGTTCTTCCGGCCGGCGGCTCCGATAACGTTAACCCGTCTCTTATTTTAAAAGCTTATAAATCTGAATTTTCTTTACCCTATTATAAGATAACTCGAACTTGCATTTTTGATGCAGAAATGCAAAAGTTCAGGTAATTTGAAAAAATTTAAATTTTGTAAAAATAATGCTTGATTTTTTATGAATGTTGTGGTAATATATTATAGCATTTGATTACACTTGGCCTTACAAGTGGGTTCTATGCCGTAAATCGACATTGAAGCGGGCAGTCCTCTGGCACCGAAAAGGTAGCGTATGAATGTCTGAAAAAATTTAAGGAGGAAATATCAATGGACGCAATTAAGAATTTGGCAGCAAGCCAGCTCAAAGAAGACGCTCCTCAGATCAAAATCGGTCAAACCGTTAAGGTTCACGTAAAGATCCGTGAAGGCGAGCGCGAAAGAATTCAGGTTTTTGAGGGTACTATTATCGCTCGTAACAACAGCGGTATCGCTGAGACCTTCACTGTTCGTCGTGTTGCTTATGGCGTTGGCGTTGAGCGTGTATTCCCGCTCCATTCCCCGAACGTTGCCAAGGTTGAAGTTGTTCGCAACGGTAAAGTTCGCAGAGCTAAGCTTTATTATCTTCGTGATAAGATCGGTAAGGCTGCAAAGCTTAAAGAGCAAATGTAATTTAAGGTTTGGAAGGGGGCAAATTTTTGCCCCCTTTGTTCCTTAATATAACAATATAAAGGAGAGAGCTTATGAATTTTTATTTTAATAACAGCAATAAAAATAAATCGGAAGAAGTTGCAGTTAAGAAACCCAAAATAGCCGAGCTTTATGAATGGGTAGATGCGGTTGTTCTTTCCGTTATTGTTATAATTTTGCTTTTTACGTTTGTTTTCAGAATCGTTGGTATTCAGGGCGAATCAATGATGAATACCTTGAACGATGGCGATAGGGTTGTTATATCCGATCTTTTCTACTCGCCAAAAAGAGGCGATGTCGTAGTTATTTCAAGAAATTATCTTAACGAAAACGGTGATACCGATGAAAGCGATTCTCCAATAATTAAAAGAGTTATCGCAACAGAAGGTCAAACCGTTAGAATAAATCCGATAACCGGGTCTGTTTACGTTGATGGTAAAGAGCTTGATGAAGACTATGTAAGACCAGGTGCGATAACCACCTGGAATGACGGATCTAATTCTGTAAGAGAAGTCGTAGTTGAGGAAGGAAAAATCTTTGTAATGGGTGATAACAGGAACAATTCTGCGGATAGCAGAAGCCCTGAAATCGGCCAGATAGATGTTAAATATGTCTTAGGCAAAGCCCTTTTTAGAATATATCCCTTTAATTCAATTGGAGGATTATGATAAATCATGGATAATAGTCAAGTTATTCAATGGTTTCCGGGGCATATGGCTAAAACCCGCCGCAAAATCACAGAGAGCCTATCTTTAGTTGATGCGGTTGTTGAGATAGTAGATTCAAGAATACCCGTCAGCAGCCGCAATCCGGATCTGGCGGGTATTATTCTCGGAAAACCAAAGCTTATATTAATGAATAAGAGTGATTTAGCCTCTCCCGAGGTTAATCAGCGGTGGCTTAAGCATTTTGAGGCAGAAGGAACCCCTGCAATCCTTGTAGACTGTAAATCGGGAAAGGGAATTAATCAATTTAAGGATAAGATTGAAGCTCTTCTTAAAGACAAAATTGAAGCCAATAAGGCAAAAGGGATGGTCGGAAAAAAGCTTCGCTTGATGATTGTCGGCATTCCTAACGTTGGTAAATCTTCGTTTATTAATAAAATATCTCATAACACAAGAGCAAAGGTTGAGGACCGTCCGGGTGTAACGCGAGGCAATCAATGGTATTCTGTTGATAAAAGTCTCGAGTTGCTTGATACTCCAGGTGTTTTGTGGCCAAAATTCGATGATAATACCGTTGGTGAGCATCTTGCTTTTTGCGGAAGCGTTAAGGATGTTATAATGGATATTGAGCTTCTTGCGATGAGATTGTCGCAGTTGCTTGCTGAGAATTATCCGGAGCTTTTAACAGCGAGATATAAAATTACGGATTTCGATATGGATTCATATGATCTTTTATGTTCTATCGGTAAAGCCAGAGGAATGATGATCAGAGGCGGCGAGGTCGATACCGAGCGTGCCGCAACCATGCTCCTTGATGAATTTAGGGGCGGAAAAATTGGGAAAATATCGCTTGAATTTCCGGAGGGATAATAATGCCAGATTATACGTATGAAAAAGCGGCAAATGAAAAAGGCTATAGGTTTGTTTGCGGAGTAGACGAAGCCGGAAGAGGACCGTTAGCAGGTCCCGTTTGCGCTGCTGCTGTTATTTTGCCCGATGGCTTGTATATTGAAGGATTAAATGATTCAAAAAAACTAACAGAAAAGAAAAGAGAAGCGCTGTTTCCTTTAATAAAAGAGCAAGCCATTGCTTATTCTATTGCTTTTGCTTCTGTTGAAGAAATTGAAGAAGTTAACATACTTAATGCAACTTATTTAGCTATGAATCGAGCAATTAACGGGCTTTCTCAAAAGGCTGATTTTGCATTAATAGATGGAAACCGTGTTCCTAATGAGATTAAGATTCCTTGTCAAACGGTTATAAAAGGAGATGCTTTAAGCTGTTCTATTGCGGCGGCGTCCGTTCTCGCTAAGGTTACTCGAGATAGAATGATGTGCGAATTGCCCCCTGAATATGATATTTATAATTTTAAAAAACATAAAGGATATGGAACAAAAGAGCATACTGATCTTATAAAACAATATGGTCCCAGCGATATCCATCGCTTAAGCTTTTTAAAGAAAATATTGAAATGAAAACGAAAAAAAGATTAACAGGGGATAAGGGCGAAAAAATAGTTGCAAAATATTTAAAGAAGCATAAATATAAAATTATCGAAAGAAATTTCGAAACAAGATATGGTGAAATAGATATTATATGTAAAAATAAAGAATGTTTATGCTTTGTTGAAGTAAAAACGCGCAAATCCGATTCACGTTTCCGACCATATTTGGCAGTTAATAAAAATAAGCAATTAAGAATAATTAAAAGTGCGTATTATTACCTAAAAAGAAGCCCTTGTGATGATAGAATGTATAGGTTTGATATTGCAGAGGTTTTATATGATGAAGATGGGAAAATGATGGTAAATTATATAGAAAACGCTTTTTCCATATAAAACATGCCCGATCTTTATCTGATCGGGCAATTCAGAATTATTTTGCTCTAAAAGTTGCGCAATGAACATCGCTTGAGGTGTTTGCATGACTTGGGCCTACCTCGATGCATCCTGCATCGCAACGATGATTTGGGTCGTGGTAAACGCAGTTTTCAACGTTGCATTTAACGCCGTTAATAATTCCGCAATCACATTTCTTATCCATTTTTTTAATTCCTTTCGGGTGTTAATTTAACCGAAGCTATCGGTTGATATTATTATTTGCATTTTGATTTAAATTATTAAAAGAGGTGATAGTTATTTCGATTTTTTGTATAGCTGATTTGCATTTATCTTTTTCGGTTAATAAACCAATGGACGTTTTTAAAGGTTGGGATAACTATACCGAGCGTATTGAAAAAAACTGGCGCATCAGTATTGGTGAAGATGATATTGTTGTTATTCCGGGTGACGTTTCATGGGGATTGAAACTTGAAGAAACACTTGAAGATTTTAAGTTTTTAGAATCTTTGCCGGGTAAAAAGGTTATTATTAAAGGAAACCATGACCTTTGGTGGAATTCGATAACAAAAATGACAAAATTTTTGAATGAAAATGAATTGAGTTCTATTTTTTTTGTTCATAATTCATGTTTTCCCGTTGGTGAGTATGCTATATGTGGTTCAAGGGGATGGTTTTTCGAAACCGAGGGTCATTCTAAGAAAATAATTCTAAGAGAAGCCGGCAGACTTGAGGCTTCGATTTCTGCTGCGGAAAAGCTTGGATTGAAGCCGTTAGTGTTTCTTCATTATCCGCCTGCATGGAATGATGATGTCTGTTTTGAACTTTTAGATGTTCTTAAAAAGCATAAAATTGAAGAGGTTTGGCATGGACATATCCATGGCAATCAGAAAGAATTTGCTAATTATTCGGCAGAAGGCATAAAATTTCACTTAATTTCATGCGATTGTTTAAACTTTTCGCCGAGGCTTATAAAATAAATCAAAAAAATTTTCATTTTTTTTGAAAAAATGGTGGAAATTTGAAAATGATTGTGTTATAGTATAGATTGTATATTGATGTTTATTGGAGGTTAAAACACAATGACTTTGAAAGGTTCAAAAAAAGTAGAAACAAACAGATATGAGCTTGAGATTGCAATTAGCGCTGAAGATTTCCAGCAGGCAATCAAAGATGCATATCGCAAAAACGGAAAGAAGATCAACGTTCCCGGCTTCAGAAAGGGTAAAGCTCCGTTGAGCATTATCGAGAAGTTCTATGGTGAAGAAGTGTTCTATGAGGATGCTCTCAATCTTATCTATTCCGATGCTCTTGACGCCGCTATCGCTGAAGCGGGTCTTCGCATAGTTGAAGATAAGATCGATTTTGATCTCGTTTCCATCAGCAAAGCTGAAGGCGTTGTATTTAAGTCTACCATCACTACATATCCGGAAGTAGAGATGGGTAATTATAAAGGCTTAAAGGCTGAAAAGGTTAAGGCTGAGGTGTCTGATGCTGAGGTTGATGAAGAAATTGGCAGAATTGCTGATAGAAATGCTCGTGTTGTTGCTGTAGAAGGCAGAGCTGCTGAGAACGGCGATATCACAACCATCGATTTTGAAGGCTTCGTTGATGGCGTTCCTTTTGATGGCGGAAAAGCTGAGGGCTATGCTTTGACTCTTGGTTCTAATCAGTTCATTCCCGGATTTGAGGATCAGATCGTTGGCCATAACGTTGATGAAGAATTTGACGTTAACGTTGAG
>JAZORV010000359.1:0-8637 GCA_045656785.1 Acutalibacteraceae bacterium
TTTTGATTTTTGAAGTATAAGAAGTCTCAACCGTATCAATAAATTCGCTAAAGCCGCCTTCTTTTTTCGCGGTGGTTTTATATGCATCAAGCAAAATTTCTCCATTGGCAACGGCGGTTATAAAAATAAAAGCAAGGAGAACTAAAGCCAGAATTCTTAAACCGTTAAGTTTTCGGAAAAGTTTTATCATTATCGATACCTCTTAAAAATTAAAATAGATAAAAGGATTGTGTGCGTTCATAACAAGGAAGGAAACTCCAACCAAGAAAAGGATAAACTGCGCCGTATAGGATATGGCTCGGGTTCCAATTTTGAAAGGAGTGCCGAAACTTGAAAGCTTTTGACCTATTGCCTTTATCAAGGGTGTGGAGCAAATTATTCCCGCAAGGAGAATGATAAAATAATCTCGGAAATAGAATAAGAAATTATTATCGATCAATGCTGCGCCATTAAGCCCGAACATCGTTTTAAGATATTCGTAAGCAGAGGAAATATTCAATGCTCTGAACAGCACCCAACCGCACATAACCATAAGCAGCGTGAATGCTTGATAGGGAATTCTTATCAAGCGCTTTTTGTCGCAAATGCTCGGGAGCGAGGTCAATTTTTCGAAGGTGATAATAATTCCGTATAAAACGCCCCAAAGAATGAAATTCCAGGAAGCACCGTGCCAAACGCCCGTTGCAAACCAAACAACGAACAGATTGAAAATCAAGCGGAAATTTGATTTAACCCTCGAGCCGCCAAGCGGAAAATATACGTAGTCTCTGAACCAGGTTCCGAGAGACATATGCCAGCGGCGCCAAAATTCGGTTATGGTTTTTGAAATATAGGGATAGTTGAAATTCTCCAAGAACTTAAACCCGAACATAAGACCCAGCCCGATTGCCATTTCCGAATAACCGCTGAAATCGAAAAAGATTTGAAGAGTATAGCAAATAATACCCAGCCAAGCCATTAAAACGCTGAGTTCTTCTTGCGCAAATGCGAAATCAGCAACCTGAGCGAGAATATTGGCAAGGAGCATCTTTTTATTAAATCCGTAAAGGAAGCGAAGAACGCCCTTTGAAAATAAATCAAAGCTTGTTTCTCGGTTGTTAATTTGGTCTGCGATTGTCGTGTATCTGACGATTGGGCCTGCGATAAGCTGAGGGAAGAAGGAAATATAAAGCCCCAAATAGCAAATATTTTTTTGAACGGGTATTCCTCTGTAAACGTCGATAACATAGCTTAACGCTTGGAAGGTAAAGAAGGAAATGCCAATCGGCAAAATAAATTCAGAAACGCTGAATAACGATTTCGTTGCAGGGAAAAACTCATGAAGCGAAGCTGTAACAAAGTTCAGATATTTGTATACGAAAAGTATTCCCAGATTAGCAACAACCGCCAAAGCCAGAATTATTTTGTTTATCGCCTTTCGCTTTTTTTTGACAGAAATCGCCAAAGCGAAAAAATAGTTGATTATTATTGAGAGAATCATAATAATAACAAATTTAGGCTCACCCCAGGCATAGAATAGCAGACTGGTTATAAGCAGCCAATAATTCCTTAATTTAGTTGGCAAAATGAAATTTATTGCTAACGTTATCGGAAAAAATGCAAATAAAAATTCTAAACTTGTAAATAGCATTATAATTAAACCTCTTTGAGATTATAAAATCAGATTTTATGCGTTTATCGGCTCTTGATTTTAACCGATTTTATTCTGGAATATCTTCCGTAAACCTTGCTTCCTGAAAGGGTGCGATATGCTCTGACCTTGAAATAATACCTCTCGCCCTTTTTGAGCTTTTTGAAATCAGCTAAGGTTACTCCTTTTTGGGATATGGTAACGCTTTTGAATTTCTTGAATGTGCTGTCTCTTGAATAAACTATTTCATAGCCTTCGGCGTTGGTAACCGCAGAAAGCGAAAGCTTGGCAGCTCTCGGCTTTGGTGAAGAAACCTTTTTGATTTTAGCCCTTGCAGGGGTAGTGAGGGTAGTGACGTATTTAAAAACTGTTGAAAAATAGTCGATTTCGTTTTTTGTATAAATCGCGCGGATTCTGAACTTATATTTAGTGCCTTTTGAAAGCCCCGAAACCTTAAAATAGGTGTTGGTTGTATCGGCTATTTGAGAATAGGAATCGGTTGCGCTGTTATATTTATAAATTCTATAAAAGCTTGCCGCCTTTGCCGCATCCCAGCGAAGGGTTGCGGATTTCCATTTCGCCGCAGCGGTAAGATTTTTAACCGCATCGGGGCGAATTTTGAAGGTCAAGGTCTTGCTTCCGGCATAGTTGCCTTTAAAGGACACTTTAATTTTATGATTTCCAACCTGTGTTTTATCAGAAGAGCAAGAGAGGGTGTAATCCGTGCCTTCGGCGAGCTTGTTTCCGTTGGCATCCGAAACGAAAACGGTGGGATTTTTGGCATTTCCGTCATATACGTAATCTGTTGTTGATAAGCTGATTCCGCTTGCCTTTGCGATTGGCGTGCTTTCAAAAATCTCATCGCAATATAAGCAAGCCTTATAAAAAGCTCCGTCCTTGCTTGAGGTAGCTTTTGCTAAAAAATCTGTTATAGCATGTCCGGTAGGGGAAATCGGAGCCTCTTCAAAAATGACCTTGTTGCAAATTGAGCAGGTTGCGCCGACAGTCTTGCCAATTTCGGTGCAGGAAGGGGCCTCGCCCTTTGTGAAGGTTAATTCGTGGGTGCCAATTTCGGGCGTGGGGATAAACTCTTGCTTGTCGATTGCTTTTTGGCAAAGGGGACAGTAGCTGCCGATGGTCAAGCCTCCGCTTTGGCAGGTAGGCTTAATCTCAGGCTGAACGGTAAGCGGATGAAGCCCCTCCAAAGCGAGATATTCATCCATAAGAATCTGAAGCCCGAGCATATCTTGCGGAGAGCGAAAAATTTCATGGAAATTGGTTGGATTTGCGGGGTCGGTGTAATGAACCTTTGCAAAATTATCTATATTAAAATAGTGGTGAATGGAGGTGTCATAGCAAAATTGATAATCAGTTAAAACCGCCGAACGATTGGTCATAGAAGTGTATAGCATCTGGGCTTGAATGTATCCCGAAAGCGGATTCAGATGGTTTCTGTCACCCTCTTTGCCCGAAGCGTGAACGGTGCCTTCGGCATTTTGAAAGCCGAGATTCTGCTTCATAAAGGTTGAGCGCTTGAATTCCGAAACCGCCCCGGGAACAGCCTTTCCGTTTCCGTATATATCATAAACAAGCTGACCCCAGTCAACAACGAAATGCCCGGCTTCGCGAATGTCTTTTACGCCCTCTATAAGCTCGGGGAAATCGGTTTCAAACATCATGGGCTGGCGAAGATATCTGAATTCAACGTCGCTTGGAAAAAAGTCAAGATATTTCTGAACGTCTCCTAAAAGGTTATAGTTATGCTGATTTCCTTCGGATATAATGAGATAGTCAATATCGCGCTCGCTTTCGCTTAATTTTGAGATATAGTTTTCGAATATAAAGTCAATTTTTTTGCCTGCATAGGTGTGGTCGATAACGGTTGCGTTTTCTCCGTTTTGTTTGATAAGCTGAGCGAGGTAGCCCTCATCGTTTTCTCCTTGATTTCCGTAAACCAAACAGTTGCCGTAATATACCATAGAGTTCCCAACAACCATTATTTTCTTGCCATCAAGCGAAATCACGCCTTCATGCTCTGCCTCTTCGGTATTAAGGGCGTAAGCTCCCGTGCCGAAGGCGGAAACAAGTATTATTAAAACAGATATAAAAGATAAAAACTTCTTCATAAAATCTCCTTATAAATCTAATTGATAACTTGATTATATAATTTCTATTGACCTATGTCAAGAAAATAGAATAGTTTTACAAGAGATTTGAAGGAATAAATTAGTATAACCGCTTGCAAAAATATAGTTTTTGTGTTAAACTTAATCAATAATGTATAGGAAAGTAGGGAGATTGAATTTGAAGAAACGAGTTTTTGGGGTTATGCTTGCGATAGCCTTTATGTTTTCTGCCATGCCTTTTGCCGCGCATGGAGAGGATAGCGAGCTGAACGTTCCCTATGAAAATCTCGGTGAAATTGCCTTTGAACAATATGTTTACGATTGCGATTCCTGCGGTAATCGTTTTGCTCAGTATGTTCCTTCCGACTATCACGATTTCTCAGCGGGTCGGATTGTAGAAAGTCCCGAGTGCGGAGTTGAGGTGCTTCTCTGCAAATGTCAAGGCTGCGGCGAGAACTATTATATCGCGCTCTCCGAGGAGGGCCATTCGCCAATATTGTCCAACGGCAAAGAGCCAAGCTGTGCTGTTGGATATGCGGAGGGTTCGGTTTGTCGCGATTGTGACGCGATTATCGATTTTAATGAACTGATCCCGGCTTCGGGTGAGCACGACTTTGAATGGGTTATAGATTCTCCCTCTTCTTGCAAGGAGGAGGGCGTTAAGCATGAGGAATGTAAAACCGATGGTTGCGCTGAAATCCGAAACGAAAACACCCCCATCGAAATCCTTTCTCATACTCCCGAAACCATCAAGGGCGAAGCTGCCTCCTGTACTAAACCAGGTCTTACCGATGGTTCAAAATGTTCTGTTTGCGATACTATAATCGAGCCTCAGAGCGTTATTCCCCAAAAGCTCCACACCCCCGAAACCATTAAGGGCGAAGCCGCTTCTTGCACTAAGCCCGGTCTTACGGATGGCTCAAAATGTTCTGTTTGCGATACTATAATTGAGCCTCAGAGCGTTATTCCCAAAAAGAACCACACGTATGCAACCGCTATCGCAAAAGCAACCCTTTCGAAGAATGGTAGTGTAATCGAAAAATGCACTGAATGTGGTAGCGTTGCAAGCAGTATCGCGATTAAATATGCCAAAACCTTTAAGCTTTCGGCAACAAGCTATGCTTATAATGGAAAAGCAAAGAAACCATCTGTGAAGGTTTATGATTCGGCTAAAAAGCTTATCTCGGCTTCTAATTACTCGGTTTCCTATAAGAATAACAAAAACGTAGGCAAAGCTACTGTTACAGTCACATTCAAGGGTAATTACAGCGGAACCAAAACGCTGACCTTTACAATCAACCCGAAAGCAACGAGTGTTTCGAAATTGACCGCCGCCAAAAAGAGCCTGAAGGTTAAAATCAAGAAGCAGACAACCCAAACAACAGGCTATGAGATTCAGTATTCAACCTCGAAAAAATTTAAGAGCGCGAAGAAGGTAATCATTAAAAAAGCAAAAACCACCTCTGCTACTATCAAAAAGCTGAAAGCAAAAAAGACCTACTACGTCCGCGTCAGAACCTACAAGACGGTCAATGGCAAGAAATACTACTCCACCTGGTCGAAATATAAATATAAGAAAACTAAATAATAAGCTCAAATATAGGAGTTTGAAAAATATAATAACTTCAAACAAAAAAACAAATAAAATAAATCTAAACGCAAACAAAACCCGAGAAAGGTATTAGCCTTCCTCGGGTTCTTTAGTTATGAGCTTGTAGCGATGAGTTTAGATTATGATATGATCATTTAGAACCGAACCATTTGCATGCTCGTCTAAATCCTGCTGTTTCTGCTTCTTTAACGGAGAAAGCCATAAATTCGTTAATTTTATCTATTTTGGTTGCATCATACTGTTGGTCAAATGGTAAGTGGTATATTTTTGTTTTCCTACCATATTCATCAACACCAATATTACATTTAATTCTCGGAAATTCTCCCATAGGCATATTCTCTTTATATTCGATGTTGAGAACTCGAGCAAATTCCTTAGCTTTTTTCGAAAGAGTAGTGTTCGTGATTAATACACCAGTGGCTTTTTCGTGAGTTTCTAAATTAAACTCAATGACTGTGCCATAAAGTTGCATTATATGCTTTTCGTGGATTTCTTTTGTATGTGACCAATATTTACATTGGACTATTCTAGTATCATTAAAGTGGCGTATAATTAAATCTCTTCCGAGATCTTCTAAACCATGGTATGACCCGTAATAATCAACCTCGTAACCGTCTGATTCATAACAGTACCCGCAATACAACTCATAGTCTCGACCAATTTGCCATTTGGATTTTTTTCTAGATTCAATATATCGGTCAAGGGCTAATTGATTTCTCTGGGCTTCAGAGAGGGCGTTCCATTCTTTTTGGTCAAGGTATTGTTTAACAGGATCGCGTTCGCTAAGTTGTTCGTAAGATATTTCCAAATCTTTGAATTCGGTATCAATCACATCTTGGAGAGCTGGATATAATTCTAATAAATAAGCTAATTGATATTCTGCGTTTTTAATTCTTTCAATTTCTTCACTTTTTTCTTTTTTTAAAGTATTAAGGCTATCTACTTTATTTTTTCTATCTTGATTTTCTCCCCATGATAGAGATAATATCAGTCTATCGAGGTCAAGAGTTTTTAAATCAGCAAAGATTCTGCTCATATACGGAATTGCTGTCAAGTTCGAAGAAAATGCGTTTTGATACTCCAAAGCAGAGTTATAGAACAAATGCAATTTTTCTTCTATGAAAATTTCAAAATTTTCTATATGTTCTTCTAGGGCGCGGCATCTTCGTTCTAGTTTCGCCATTTGTTGAATGTAACCCGAATAAGTGTTTAATATAGGGACTGAGGATAAATCTATAAAGGAAAATGCTGGGGCTTCGTGGATCTCAGCAAGTGCAACTCCGTAATTATCTTTGATATATTTTTTATTTATTAGCGGATGATTTTTCATGATATTTGAGAGCGCCAATTCGTAAGTGTATTGGAGTTTTTTAGTATGTTCTATTAGTGCAATGGCTACTTCGCGTATTTGAGAAACACTTAAAGCCCGGGATATTTTTTTTGCGCTCAAAAGCGAATTTTGGGCATCCTTGATTCCTTGAGTATAAAAGTCTGCCATGGCAGATGCAATATAAGAGGTTGCAGATATTTTTCCTGATCCTAATTCTTCATAATCGTTTAGTATAGCCCCTTCAATTTCATCCACAACTTCGATTTCATCTTTATTTCTTGCAATTAGATAAGCACGCATTAAGCGAATATATTTCTGATAAAAAATGTCATATTTATCTTGCAATTGGAATTTAGCTTTTTCTGTTTTGGAGAGTTTTTCTGTGAGTTTTGAGTTTTTTTGATTCATATAGATTATTTGGTCATTTCTATTTCTGATTGACATAGCAAGACAAACGATGATAATAGCGCAGATGGCAATTAGAACAATTGGTATCCAGATTTCGATACTCACAAATAATCACCTCTTTTTTTGTTTTTTGTTTTAAAGAGCTGGCTGGGTGTGGTTTTAGGCTGCTTTAAAAAATAGCGTTTACGAGTCTTAGCAAAAGTTTCATTAGTTAAAGAACTTGTTTTGATTTTAGCTGTTTTTATGTTGTTTTCCGCGAGTAGTTGCGCTATTTTCTCTTTTAAATTTTTATTTGCGAAAGGTGATAGAGTTATAATCATATTTGCTAAACAATCTATAGGCAATTTTGCATATAATTTTTGGTTTTCAGGCTTTATATATGGATATCCAGCGGTATTGGAAGGCATGTTAGCATCTATTTCACATCTTTTAGGTCTTAAAGCGATACGAACTCGGGTTTCCTGTTCCATGCTCCATTCTGTATATTTTAACCTTCCTTGATGGTTAAGAATTCCTTCTGTGTCGTAGTTTCTAGGTATATACATTATATCAATAAGAGAGTTGTCAAACACAGCCCAATTTTCAGCAGAAACCTTGAGAGAGTATTCTTTGTAATCGCTTTTTTTATAAATAGGTAGCGGTGTTTCTAAGCATTTCTCATCGGGATGAATAGATAGATTATTTAACGAGCTAGGACGAAAGGAAATCATAACACCATCCCGGCTGTTTTTGGCATAAGTTGTCCAAAAGAAAAACGACTCGTATTCAAAGTTTGTGAAACAAGACACAAAAATTTTATTTTTCCATAGATCTGTTGTTTTTTTATTTTCAACGGTGTCATTTAGTAAATCTATCCGAGTTAAAAGCAAGGATTTGTTATTAATGATTTTCTCTAAAGCGGAAAAAGTTGTATATTGATGAATCAGACGGTGCTTTTGAGCTTTGGAAACGGCTTTTTCAAAAGATAACGGATCTTTCTTGTTATCTCGCATAGAGCCACCTTCTTTCTATTATGCTTTGTATAGGATTCTGAAGTAATCCAAATAGGTTTTGAACGTATCTTGTGCTGAAAGGCAAGTATCTGTTAGATAGCCTTTTTCCTGATTCCATTCTTTCAGTCCGCGATAGTAGAACATTTTGATTTTATCTTCGATGATAAACGGAACAATATTGTGCTTTAAGCACTCCTTAAACATAATAAGTCTGCCGATACGACCGTTACCATCTTGGAAGGGGTGGATGCGCTCAAACTGCACGTGGAATTCAATAATATCTTCGAGTGTTACATTCTCTTTGCCGTTATATTTGGCGAGAAGTTTTTTCATTTCTACAGATACGTCTTCGGGCAAAGTTGTTTCTCTGCCTCCGACCTCGTTAGGTAACTTTTTATAATCGCCAACAGCGAACCAATCTTTTCTCGAATCACTGGTTCCCTTTTTCAGAATCAGGTGAAGCTCTTTGATAAACTTCTCTGTCAATGCCGCTTTTGCATTGTCAATAATCATATCAATACAACGGAAGTGATTTGCTG
>JAZORV010000360.1:0-9604 GCA_045656785.1 Acutalibacteraceae bacterium
CTTCCTCCAAACAAGCTTCATTATCGCAGAGAATATTGCATGGAAAATGAAGCAGGCGAGAGGCTTGTTATTGGAAGCTCGGAGTGGGTTGTCGTGCATTCCGAAAAAAGGCGCTTTGTTTCCGATCCCGACCTTTATTCCTTCAAGGAAGGCTTTTATGAGGAAATGATGTTCCCCGAAAAGCTCGGCAGAATAAAGGATTTTGAAGCAGAAGGAGAGCCGAGAAGGGTAAACCCGGGCTTTTGCGAGCTCGATATTAATAACCACGTGAATAATACGAAATATGCAAACTATGTTCTCGATGCCATCAACCCCGAAAAGGATGAAGAAATTGAGGAGTTTCAGATAGAATATCGCAAAGAGGTTATGGAAGGGGAAGAGCTTAATATCTATCACGTTAAAAATGGAAACGAGATATTGGCAAAGGGAGTTTCGGATGATGGAAGCCTGATGTTCTCCTGCAAAATAACCAACGTCGGGAAGGAATAGTAGTGTCTATGAAAAAAAGATCGCTTCGTTGGGTGCGGCTCGATAATGCCGCGAAGATATACCCCGCCGCGAGGCGAAGAAATTGGAGCAACGTTTTCCGCCAGTCATTAACGCTCAAAGAAGAGGTAGATTATGAGGTGTTAGCGTCTGCAGTAGAAGTTGCAATAAAGCGCTTCCCAACTATTGCCGCAAGGCTGAGGCGAGGAGTGTTCTGGTATTATCTTCAGCAAATAGAAGCCGCTCCCGAAATTAAGGAAGAGCAGAGCTACCCTCTTTGTTTTATGAGCAATGAGGAGATGCGAAAATGCGCCTTCAGAGTTATCGTTTATAAGAGAAGAATAGCGGTTGAATTTTTCCATTCCTTGACGGATGGAACGGGCGCGCTCGTGTTTTTAAAAAACCTTGTTGCGGAATATCTGGAGCAAAAATATAATATTGAAATTCCTTCCGTATGCGGTGTTATCGAAAGAAATCAAAAGCCCATGCCGGAGGAAATAGAGGATAGCTTCTTAAAAAACGCAGGGAGCGTTCCGCTTAGCCGAAAGGATACAAACGCTTGGCGAATGAAGGGCGAAGCGCTCGAGGGAGGAGCGCTGAATCTTATATGCTTTAAGCTGTCTTTAAAAGAAATGCTTGAGATTTCGCATAAATATAACGTAACTTTAACTGTGTTTTTAAGCGCGGTTATGATGAAGGCGCTCGTTAATCTCCAAAACGAAAAAACACCCGAGAAAATCAAGCAAAAGCGAATAAAGCTATTAATCCCGGTTAATCTTCGCAAGCTTTTCAATAGCAAAACCTTGCGCAATTTCGCGCTTTATACTATCCCCGAGCTTGACCCGCGTTTAGGGGAATATTCTTTCGAGGAAATCGTAAAGGTGATTTACCATAAGATGGGCGCGGAGATAAATAAAAAATATATGAGCAGCATGATTGCAACCAACGTAAACGATGAACGAAATCCTATAGTCAGGCTCGTTCCTCTGCCCATTAAAAATATGGTTATGAAAGCAATTTTTGATAGCGTTGGCGAGAGAAAATCTTGCTTAACTCTTTCAAATTTAGGGGCGCTTAAGATGCCCGAGATTATGGAAAAATATGTCGATAGGGCGGATTTTATCCTTGGAGTCCAGGCGGCCGCGCCTTATAATTGCGGTGTGATTTCCTATAAGGATACGATATACGTCAATTTCATCAGAAATATCAAAGAAGCTGAGCTCGAGCGCCATTTTTTCGGCGTTTTGCAGGAACTCGGAATTTCGGCAACGGTCGAAAGCAATAGGAATTGAGGTGCAAAAATGTATTGTGTAAAATGCGGAGTGAAGCTTGAGAATAGCGAAAAGGAATGTCCTTTGTGCCAAACGAGAGTATACCACCCTGATATCAAAATAGAAGAAGCGGATCTGCTTTTTCCTCCCGATAAATATCCTAAGCAAAAACCAAGATCGAAGGCGCTGAATGGTGCGTTTATTGTGCTTTTCCTTATTCCTCTTGCAATCAGCCTCATTGCCGATTGGCAAACGGACGGAGAAATCAGTTGGTTTGGATATGTGGCAGGAGCGCTTGCGCTGGGTTACGTCATTTTTGCTTTGCCGCTTTGGTTCAGAAAGCCGAACCCTGTAATATTCGTTCCTTGCGCTTTCCTTGCGGTAGGTCTTTATCTTTTGTATATTAGCTTAGTAACGGGTGGCGGCTGGTTTATGAGCTTCGCTTTCCCGATAACGGGCGGAATGTGTTTGCTATGCTCTGCGGTTGTTGCGCTTTTGAGATATGTCAAAAAGGGCAGACTTTACATCTGGGGAGGCGCTTTTCTCGCCTTCGGCGGCTTTATGCTCTTGATTGAATTTTTACTCGATTTAACCTTCGGCTTTAGCTTTAAGGGCTGGTCAATTTATCCAATGAGCGTGTTCCTTTTGCTCGGCGGCGCGCTTATCTATTTTGCTATAAATACTTCAGCCAGAGAAATGATTGAAAGAAAACTTTTCTTTTAAATTAGGAGGATTTTTATGAATAATAAAAAACAACTTTTGCAGGCAGTAAAATTCACTCTTTTTTCCGCATCGGCAGGAATCATCCAGGTAGGCTCTTTTGCGCTTCTCGAATTGTTTATTAAGGATTATTGGATAGCATATTTAATATCTCTCTTGCTTTCTATCGTCTGGAATTTCACTCTCAATCGTCGCTATACCTTCAAATCCGCGGCAAATGTTCCCATAGCTATGGCGAAGATTTTAGGATTTTATCTCGTTTTCACCCCTCTCTCAACCTATTTAGGCGACCTCGCCGAAGGTTATGGAGTAAACGATTTTATTATCCTTGTCGTAACAATGCTTTTGAATTTCGTTCTCGAGTTTCTCTTCTGCAAATTTGTGGTCTATCGCGGTAAAGAGGATACCCTCGAACAAAAAAATAAATAACCAAAAAACCAAAAGCCCGAGAATTCTCGGGCTTTTTCGTTTGCTTAATATATTGTAATCCCTAATTTCTGCGCTAACTCTTCTAAATAATCCAAATGGGATCTATTAGCGCAGTAAGTGGTTACGTATCCGTTTTTAGTTGCGGTAATAGTTTCGGTTTCGTCGGTTTTTGCATTGTGATAAACCATGCGCTCGCCTTTTTTTAGATAGGTTTTGGTACCTTGTTCAAAAATGCAATTATATTCCGCAAGTGCATTTTGATAGTATGCGTTAAATAAGCGAGTTGCTTCGGAAAGATTTCCTCTCCTGCCAATAATCATCGCTTCTTCAAGCAAAATCAAATGATTGTTAAACTGATCAAAAAGAGGGTGTTCTGCTCTTCTGTTTAAAATAGCATCACGACTGTTAAGGGTATCAAAAACAGGAATAACATATTTTTTAATGCGCTCAACAGCATCTTTCCCGATTTTATATGGATCCTTCTTTAAATTGTAAAAGGTATCTTTTCCATCAACAAGAGAGCCGAGGCGCGTGCGCATATTGCATTCGTATTCGTGGTAGTATTTTTTTATCGGTTTGCTAATATTAAATCTGTGCTCAACACATTCCGGAACACGAATACCAAGATTTATCCAAAGAATATCGTAAACGCCCTTTGAAGGACATCCGTTTTGAAAATTAACTACTTGCGATATATCACCGTCAACAAAACGGTGTAAGGTCCTGCCGTGTTTTCTAAAACCAAGCGGTTTCAAGTGCTCATATACAATTTTTTCAATGACATCTACCGATTCTGTTGAACTAAGCTTGTTTGTATTAAAAAAAGAAAACATGAAATCCCTTCCTTTAAAATCATTATATCACATAAAGAAAACAACCGCAATCCTAAGATTACGGTTGTTGGTTGGGATAAATAAATCTCTTGTTTGAGGGTAGCCTTGCAATTCACCCGGAATGGTTCCCGAAACCCTATCAAAAGATAGCCGGAGGGCTTGCCCTTAAAGGGTGGTCCCATATATTTGATTTATTTATTGCGTAAGGACTATAAAAAAGATATTTTCCGTTATTTTGATATGGGCTTTAACCCGTGTGTAAAATAAATGCTTTTCGACTAAAGGGAGAAAAGCTTCATCGCACTTCTTCACTATTCACTATTACTTATTACCTAATCGACAAGTATCGATTGAGAAGAGTGAAAAGTGAAGAGTTAATAGTGAAAAAGCAAAATCGACAAGTCTCTGTCGAAACCTGTCGATTTTTGGCGGAGACGGCGAGATTCGAACTCGCGGGGGATTGCTCCCTAACTGATTTCGAGTCAGCCCCGTTATGACCACTTCGATACGTCTCCTTATTATATTCGCTTATGCTCTTGCGAACAAAATATATTATAAGGCATTATGGTGAAAAAGTCAATAATTATTTCTACTGATTTTTGCGGATTTATGTTGATAAATTTCCTTTGAAATGATAAAATAAAGTTGGATTTTAAGTCTCATTTGCATATTGAAGAAAAAGAGGCTAAAAATGATATTAGCAATTAATAAATTTTGGAGGCCGATATGAAAATTTTATTTTTTGATACAAAACCATACGATCGCGAGGCATTTGATAAGATAGAGGGGAAATATCCCGAAATAGAGATTGAATATCTTAAAACAGATATTTCAAAGAAAACGGTTGATCTCGCTTGCGGATATGATGCGGTTTGCGTTTTTGTGGCGTCGGAAGTGGGGGAATACGTTATAGAGCGCTTGGCAAAATGCGGAGTTAAGCTTATTTTGCTTCGATGTGCGGGCTTTAATAACGTTGACCTTAACGCCGCTAAGAAGTATGGTATAACGATTATGCGCGTTCCCGAATATTCTCCCGAGGCAGTTGCGGAGCATGCCATGGCTCTCGCCTTTGCGGTGAATCGCCATATTCACAAGGCATATATCAAGGTTCGCGAAAATAACTTCAGCCTTATGGGGCTTACGGGGGTTAATTTCCATGGAAAGACTGCGGGAATTATCGGAACGGGTAAAATTGGTGCGGCGATGAGCAAAATTTGTCATGGAATCGGCATGAAGGTTATCGCTTACGATTTGCATCCCAACCCTGAACTTGATTTTATAGAATACGTTTCTTTAGATGAACTTTTCAAAAGAAGCGATTTGATTTCGCTTCATTGTCCGTTGCTCAAAGATACCTATCATATTATCGATATAAAAGCTATCGAAAAAATGAAGGAAAACGTTATCCTTGTAAACACCTCGCGAGGAGCTCTTATCAGCACAGAGGACCTTATAAAGGGAATCAGGATGCATAAATTCTCGGGCGTTGGTCTCGACGTTTACGAGGAAGAAGGGGAGAATGTTTTTGAAAACCGCGAAGATGACATTCTCGAGACCTCGGTTACGGCGCGCTTGCTTTCTTTTCCTAACGTTATTGTAACCTCGCATCAGGGCTTTTTAACCGAAGAGGCGCTTGAAGCTATCAGTATTACCACTTTCGAAAACGCCAAGAGTTTTCTTGAAGGACATCCGATAAAAAATAATATAGTTTAAAAAAGGAGAAATTCATGAAAGATCAAGCTATAAAAAGAGCAAAAGAATTATTGGCAGGGATGTCTTTTGAGGAAAAGCTTTTTCAGCTTTCCTGCCAGATGCTTTTCGACGTAGATTCTGATTACAAAGAAAAAAGAGATTTCAGGCACGGAAATTATCGCAACCCCGGGCATTTTTTGCACGCGGGTCGAAGCAAGCTGGCGTCTCCCACGGAGGTTACTGAATGCATAAACAACGATCTGCGCCAATGCATCGAAGCGCAGCCTCATTCCATTCCGCCTATTGAGCATGGAGAGGCGCTACATAGCGGCCTTTGGGGAGCTTCAACAAGCTTTCCTCAGCCTATCGGCATGGCGGCAACTTTTGATGATGAAATGGTTGAAAAAATAGCCGAGGTTATAGGTAAGGAATGCGCGGTGGTGGGCGTGAGGCAGGTTTTGTCGCCTGTTGTTAACATCGCCCGCGACTGCCGATGGGGCAGAACTATGGAAACCTTCGGAGAGGACGTTTTGCTTTCCTCAAAAATGGGCGCCGCATTTTGCAGAGGCTTGCAGAATAACGGAGTTATAGCAACGCCTAAGCATTTTGTTGATAATTATTCCCACGGCGGCAGAGATTCTAATGCATCGGATAATTCGGAGCGCGCATTAAGAGAGGTTTATTTAAAACCTTTTGAAGCGTGCGTTAAAGAGGGGGGCGCGATGTCGATAATGCCTTCCTATAACAGCTGGGATGGCGTTGCCTGCTCTTGCAACGATCGGCTTCTTAACGATATTTTGCGGGACGAATGGGGCTTTGACGGCTTCCTGGTTTCGGATTATGGCGGAGTTGATACGGTTTGCTATGCTCATAGATTGGTTGACAACCTCTGGAAGGCTCAGGCGCTTTGCTTGAAAGCAGGGCTCGATATTTGCTTTACGGAGCCTTCTTTCGAGGACCTCAAAAAGGCATACGACGAGGGCTGGATAACAGAGGAGGATATAGATCGCGCCGTTCTCAGAGTTTTAACCGCAAAGATCCGAATAGGCATTATGGATTCTCCCTTCGGAGATCCCGAAGCTGCAGAAAAGCTTGTTCGCTGCGATGAACACAAAAAATTAGCACTCGAAGCCGCGCGTCGGTCGATCGTTTTGCTGAAAAACGAAGGTATTCTTCCTTTGGATTCCAAAAAGATCAAAAAGCTCGCCGTTTTTGGTGAGGGCGCAAAGCTGCTGCCTCTCGGTAAAAATTATTCGAGCCCATATAATTCACAATGGGATGCTGAAGATGCAAAAACTCCGCTTCAGTTTTTGAAGGAGTATCTCGAAGGTGTTGAGGTGATCTTCGCGGAGGATGAAAAAATAGAAGAGCTTGCGACTTCTTGCGATGCCGCGATTTATTTCACAACCTCGATGGAAGGAGAGGGGCTTGACAGATCTGATATAAGGCTGCCCGGGGTTATGAAAACCGCGCAAAAGGATGAAAGCGCAGTTATCGTCGGAAAGTTTGAGGCGAGCGTTAAAAACGATCAAGAAGATGGCGTTCGAAGAATGCTGAAGGCGAATAAAAATTCGGTTGTTGTTCTTCTTAACGGCTCACCTATTGATATGAGCGGATGGATCGATGATTGTTCCGCTGTGCTTGAGGCGTGGTTCCCGGGAGAGCAGGGCGCTCAGGCGATAAGCGAAATTTTGTTTGGCGAAACAAATCCTAGCGGAAAGCTTCCCATAACAATACCAAAAAGCGTCGGTCAACTGCCGTTATTTTATTCTCATAAGCCTTCCGGCAGGGGATATGGCTATATAGAGAACGACGGCTCTCCGCGTTATCCCTTCGGCTTCGGCTTGGGCTATACTGATTTCAAGCTTGATAATTTTAAATATAAAGCCGAAGGCGATGAGCTGAAGATTTCTTTGGATATTGAAAATGTCGGAGATTATGATGGTTCTGAGGTTGTCCAGGTTTATATTTCCGGCAGAAATTGCGAGGTCGCGATGCCTTTGCTTGAGCTTAAAGCTTATAAACGAATAACGCTAAATAAGGGAGAAAAGCAGAAAGTTTCGTTTCTCCTTTCAAAGGATGCCTTCTGTTATTACGATCGCAAAATGAACTACGGAATGCATAACGGCGATTATGAAATATCTTTAGGAACTTCATCGGAAGATCTGCAAAAATTATGCATAGCCTTCGCAAGAGAAGGAAAGCTTGTTATCTGAAAATATAATCGATATGAAGAAGCGGGCGGCTGATATGCTAAGCCTGAGGCTTGAATAAAAAAGAAGCAGCTTTCGTTTAATGAAAGCTGCTTCTTTTGGTGGAGCATATCGGGATCGAACCGACGACCTTTGACTTGCGAAGCCAACGCTCTACCAACTGAGCTAATACCCCATAAAATATATTCAAAATTTTTTAACGAATTATATTATATATCTTTTTCTTTCCAATTTCAATATCTTTTTTGTAAAATTTTTAATAATACAAAAAAATTCAATTATTTCGTTGCTTTTCGGGTCGGGCTATGATAATATATAGGTAAGATTATTAATAGGAGAAGGCAAGTAATGAAGAATAAACATTCGAAATCAGGAACTCTTTTAAAATATATTAAGTGTAATAAAAAACTCTTTGGGATAAGCCTCGTTTCAGTTGTTGCGCTTATTGTGGCGGTTGCGCTTGTTATCTCGAGCATCGCAAGCTATAACGGAACTGTTTTAGAGGATGGAAACCTTATGAAGGAAATCGACGCCGAGCGCGACACTTCCGCCGAGCTTACCGATGATTTTAAGGACGCTTATTCGAAATTTCTTTTCACTCTTTCTTCCGAGCTTATAAAGGGCGAGAGGGGTAACGCCGCATTTTCCGTGACCAATGTTGCTTCCGCTATCGGTCTTTTGGCAAATGGCGCAGAAGGAAAAACGAAGGAACAACTTGAAAATATTTTGGGAATGAGCGCCGAAGAGGTTGGAACGCAGCTTGCGTCTCTCGAAGAGAGCGTTAAAAAAGGCGAGAAGAATAAATCAGGACTCGTATATTCAAATGACCTTTTATTGAATAATGCAACGAATTATGAAATATATAAATCATTTTTAAGGGATAATGGTGAATATTTCGGGCTTGATATTCAGAGAGAAGCATTCAGAGAAGATATCGCTTTAAAAAAATATAACAAGAAGGTTGAAAAAATCTTTAGTGGTGCCGTTTCTCCTGATATATCTATAAATCAGGCTCAGTATATGCAGATATCAAGTGCTGCCTCCTTTGTCGGCACGTGGAAAAATCCTTCTTGCGAGCTGGACGTTGTTAACGATATGTATATTTTCAATAACAATTCCTTCCAGAATTATTTTTATAAGAGCATAGAAAAAAATAAAATCTCCGGTGAGACCTATAATGGAGTTGTTAGAGAATATACGGATGGCTTCAGCTTCGTCGGGCTCGTTCCCAGCGAAAAGGAGGGCGTTTCCTATACCCTCGAGGACGTTTTCTCTGAGCTTATGTCGGATAAAAATAAATACACCAACCTCCTTTCCTTGAAAAAGAAGAGTGGGGATGTAGCAGTTGTTCTTCCGAACTATAAAAACTCTGTTGATACTCCAACCACAACCGATCTTACCGAGGTCATAAGAGATATGGGCGCTGATGAGATGATGAAGAAAAGCGCAAATTTCGGAAATATGGCAAAAGATAGCACAAATCTGCACCTTGATAAATTTTCTGTTTCGGGCGATATTGTTATAACGCCTCTTTCTCATGGAGCATATTCTAAGGATGCCAAGGCCATATCAGATGAAGCTTGGAAGAATTGCAAGGATGCGGTTGTTTTTGACAAAAGCTTTGTTTATTTTATAGTTGATAATGCCTCGGGTCTTCCTATATATTTTGCATTGGTAAACGACCTTAATTAGGTAATACTAAAATAAGAAAAAATTTTAAAATATTTTTAAAAAAGGGCTTGACTTTTCAATATATATTTGGTATAATCTTTTAGCGTTCTGATTTTGGAGCGCTAAAAAATATGGCGGCATAGCTCAGCTGGCTAGAGCATTCGGTTCATACCCGGAGTGTCACTGGTTCAAATCCAGTTGCCGCTACCATATATAAGGCCCGGTGGTCAAGCGGCTAAGACACCGCCCTTTCACGGCGGTAACACGAGTTCGATTCTCGTCCGGGTCA
>JAZORV010000361.1:0-4244 GCA_045656785.1 Acutalibacteraceae bacterium
GAAATATGGCAGACGTGGTATTTACAGCCCGTTTCTTTTGCAAGCCTTATATCTCTTTCTATCTGGGCATATTCGCTTTCGGAGCAGATGCCTTTATGCCCATGCGCCTTGGCATAAGCGCCATCATGGATATATCCGCCGAAAAGAAGATCATTCACTTCGCAATGCGCCGCTATTATCTTGCCAAGCTTTTTGGCTTTAAGCATCGCTTCGCGCATCATTTCCTCCGATTGAACTCCCCTGCCATCATCCGAAAAAGCGATGGCATCAAGCTTTTCTAAAGGAGAAAGCTCCTCGCCCTTTTGCCCGATGGTTATAGAAGCATAAGGATAAATATTTATAGCCGAATCGGCTTCGATAATATCAGTTTGCCTCTTCAAATTCTCAGGAGAATCGGGAACGGGGTTGAGGTTCGGCATTGTCATAACAGCGGTATAGCCACCTGCCGCTGCCGACATCGAGCCGGATTTAATGGTTTCTTTATAAGAAAAACCCGGCTCGCGAAAATGAACGTGCACATCGCAAAAACCGGGAAAAACAACATATCGAGAAGAATTGAGAGCGCAAAAGGGGGAAGAAAGAAGAAAATCCGATACTAAGGGCGCGAGGTCCTTATTTTTAGCAATATACATTGTATCGGCTTTAATGTTTTGCATAACTTTTTACTTCTCCTCAAAGCTCAAATTTACTTCCTATATATATTAATATAGAGTATATCATAATTGCCCCATCTTGTCAACATCAATAATTACATAAAACTTATCAAAAAATTTGTTGATAAATGACAAAAAAAGATAAGCACCGCTAACGGTTTAACCCATCAGCGATGCTTTTAAAACGACTATGAAATGCTCTTTTTAAAGTTTTAAAAGGTCAGCCCTAAGATAAATTTGAAGGTTTTTTCTGTATAACTTTTTAAAACTCTCGGCAGCCTCAAGAAGCGATTTCGCAACGTTTTCTTTTCCAACACAAATTATGACAGTCTGTGGCACACCTTCCGAAAAATCATATGTTATCGAAGGAGCTTCCTCTGCTTCTAAAATTTCAATACTCTTGAGGCGCGGGCATTTATAAAATGAAGACAAATCTATTTTCTTTATATTTGAGCCCTTTATTGAAACACTTTCGAGGGCGCTGCAATAGGCAAACGTTCCTCTTTGGATTGTTTCTATTCCCTGCCCGATCGTTGCTTTTTTAAGCATTACGCACTGTCCAAAAACATGCGCGCCGATTTCCTCGACCGTTTCGGGGATTGTTATTTTCTCTAATTTCGTTGTGGAAAACGCATAGCTTCCTATTATTTTAAGGGTTGAGGGGAAGCTTATCTTTTTTAGCGGGGTCGCGGCAAAAGCGCTCCGCCCTATCTCTTCGAGACCTTCGGGAAGCTTAATAGATTTAATTTTGCTGAATCTGAATGCGCTATCCCCTATTTTTTTGATATTCGCTCCCAGCTCAATGCTTCTAAGCTCGCTATCATGAAACGTATCTTCTTTTATCTCTGTAATGCCTTTAGGAATGCTTATACTTTTTATGCCACAATATTTAAAAGCTTCGGCTCCTATCTCTTTTATTTTTTCAGAGAGTTCGATTGAATCCAATTTGGTGCAATAACTGAAGGCTCCCCTTCCAATAACCTCAACCGTTCTCGGAATTTCGAATTTTTCTATTTTTGAAAAGGAGAACATAAAATCGTTAAGCTTTTTATTTTTATATCCTGATGCAAATTTAACGTTTTTAAGGCCCTTCATATCCGAAAAACCATATCCGTTTTCATCAATACGAGCAGGAACGGTTAGTTTAGTTACTTTTCCAAGTCCGCTGAAAGCCTTTTCCCCGATATAAATCAGTTTGCTACGCTTTTGGAAGGTAAGGGTTTTAACGTTTGAGCAGTTCATAAAAGCTTCATCATAAATTTTTACAACGTTGCTCGGAATAACGATCTTCTTAAGATTATTGCATCTTTTAAAGCCGCCGATATGCGTTACGTAGCTCGGAATTACGTAACTCGAATAGTTTCCCAAGGGAGCTACGGTGCGCTTTTTATAAGTCAGAATATTATTTCTGATTTTATGGTTTTTGCTTTTTGATATATCAAATTTTATGTATTTATAAGGGTTACCCTTTGAACAAGGTTTTCTGATTGTTTTAACTCCGCTTCCAAGCACAACCGTTACCCTCTTTTTGGATGATTTTCCAAACGCCTCAAGATTAAGAAATTCCACAGAATCCGGCAAAACGATTTTATTATAATTCTCGGTCATAAACTTGGTGCTGATATGATTAAAACCATAGCTATCCTCGGAATATTTAATGCCTGGGTTATATACCTTTCTTGTTGAAAGAAATTTCGTTACGAGATAGGTTCCTTTTTCTGTCTTTATGGTTTTCGGAATTTTAAGGGTTTTTCCAGGTGTCCTGGCATCGTGTATCACAGCATCCCCGATATATTTGCCTTGTTTCTCATCATATTCATAAAAGGTGCAAAAATATCCATTTATGAATTCGCCCTCGGTGTCAGAATAAAATTCTTGCGCAAAGGCAGGCAACAATGAAGATAAAATAAAAATCAAAATGGTAAATAAGGATATTATTTTTTTCATAAAGCATTAACCTTCTTTCGGTTCTTTAGTAAACGCTTTTGCGTTTCTATTATTATAACATTTTCGAAACTCTGTTTGTTGCAATTTTTCTTTATTTTCAATTTTTTCTCCTTTTTGCACAATTTCCGCCTTTCGCATTTGTTGATTTTAACGAAAAATTCGCCGCAAAGGTTTTATCCCTTGCGGCGGAAATCTTTATAGAAGTTTTAAGTTTTAGTTTTGTTTTTTATTTAGTTTTGTTTTATTGAAATTTTCAGGGGTAATTCTGCGCTTTTAGCGCTTATTTCGGCTCAGGCTATGGATCTGCACCGAAACATTAGATTTTAATAACTATTAATAGTTTTCAGCATGAACCTCGAAATAGCTCTGAGGATGGTCGCAGGTCGGGCAAACCTCAGGAGCCTTTGTTCCAACAACGAGATGACCACAGTTGCGGCATTCCCAAACCTTAACCTCGCTCTTTTTGAAGACCTCGGCGGTTTCAACGTTATGAAGCAATGCTCTGTATCTTTCCTCATGATGCTTTTCAATCGCTGCAACAAGGCGGAATTTTTCAGCAAGCTCATGGAAGCCTTCCTCATCTGCTTCTTTGGCGAAATTATCGTACATATCGGTCCATTCATAATTTTCGCCCTCTGCAGCTGCAACGAGATTCTCTGCGGTGTTGCCGATTCCGTTAAGCTCTTTGAACCATAATTTTGCATGCTCTTTCTCGTTATCGGCTGTTTTCAAGAAGAGAGCTGAAATCTGCTCGAAGCCTTCTTTTTTAGCCTTTGATGCAAAATAGGTATACTTATTTCTTGCCTGAGATTCGCCTGCAAAAGCAGCTAAAAGATTTTGCTCGGTTTTAGTTCCTGCATACTTGTTCTGAGGAGCTTCGATAACCTCCTCAACGTTTGCTCCCTTAGCGTTGCAAACGGGGCAGATAGCCTCTACGCCTTCGGGAACGTCAAACGTTACTCCGCAAATTAAGCACTTATACTTTTTCATGATGTTTTCCTCCAATGATATTTTATTTTATATTTTTATATTTTTAAGCCTTTTGGGCTTTTAAACAAATTGGGCAGATTCCTTCGAAAACTCCTCTGTGGCGCTTGACCTTATAACCGGTCTCCCTTTCGGCGAACCAGTCGTCCTCCTCCTTATAAGCCAAGGGGACGTCCTCGAGCGCGCCGCAATCGGTACATATTATATGATAATGAAGCTCTGTATTGAGATCAAACCTATCGATTCCCGCGGGGATTCTTACATGATTTATCTCACCGAAATCAGCGAGAGCGTTTAGGTTTCTATAAACCGTTGCTTTTCCTATTTTATCATCCAGCCTTTTGACGTCGTTATATATCTCTTCGGCGGTTGGATGATCATATCTGGCTCTGACAACTCTTAAAATCAACTCGCGCTGATGAGTGTTTCTGTGGCGAATATCGGAGGTTGGGTTTTCTTTTTTCTTTTTAGCTTGTTTTCCTAACACTTGGATATTATCTTTCCCTTCTTTTGGGGATTTATTTGATTAAAATATCAATTCTTTGATTTTACCCGTTTTTTAGCAAAACCATCAATCATTCATCCTATAAATGAGAGAAATAAATCTTTTATTGATATTGATTCTCATTATCATTAAGAATCGATAAGCGATGATAT
>JAZORV010000362.1:0-1242 GCA_045656785.1 Acutalibacteraceae bacterium
TTGCGGACACGTTGCAAATGCAGGTAACGTAGTTCCTGCAACAGGCCACGTTGATGCAGTTTACCACGAAGCAAAGGCTGCTAACTGTCAGGAAGCAGGAAACGTTGTATACTATTATTGCTCCGTTTGCGACAAGAACTATGATTCTGCCGCTGCCGATGCAAAAGAAATTGCAGACGTAGTAATTCCTGTAAACGAGAACGTTCACGTTGGCGAAATAGTAGCTGATGGCAACTATGCCGCAGGCCATACCACAACAGGTTGGGAAGGCAGAACCATCTATGATGGCTGTAAACACGTTGCAACCGAAGGCGCAGAAGTTCCTGCAACAGGCCACGTTGATGCTATCCACGTAGAAGCAAAAGCTCCTACTTGTATGACCGCAGGCAACATTGAGTCCTACTATTGCCCTGAGTGTCAGAAATCATATGAATCCAAGGATGCTGATGCTAAAGTTATTGAAGAAACTTCTCTTGGAACAGACCCCAATAACCACGAGCAAGATCCCGTTTTAGATGGTAACTATGGTGCAACCGCAACCGAGCCCGGTCTTGAAAACAGAACAATTTATCCTTGCTGCGAAACTGTTGCTTATGAAGGTGACGTTATTGCTCCTCTCGGCCATAAGGTAGCATTCTTCGATAAGAATGGCACCAAGGTTTATGAAGCTCAGATTCAGAATGGCGAAAACGCCGCTGCTGCAGCTGAGGAAGCTCTCAAGGTTATCGGAGCAGTTGTTGGATATCAGTTCAAGGGCTGGGATAATAACGTTGAAGAGCCCGTAGTTGGCGAAACCAACTTCACCGCTACTTATGAAAGAGATATCGAAACCAAGTATGAAACCTCTATCAACGGAGAGGTTGTTCAAGAGGTTGCATTCGATACTAAGATCACCGTTAAGGCCGGAAAGAAATCTCTCTGGAAGATTAATGGTCAGAAGTATCATATCGGCGAAACAGTTGTTGCATATTCCTTCGGCGCGATGAATATCGTAGCAGAGGAAATCCCTGCCGACGTAAACGAAGAAGATGCATTCGTATCTCTCTTGGAGGTTAAGACCACCTCGGGCGAAATCGTAGCCTTCGTTCACGTATATGCAGGAAACAAAACTGTTACTGAATACGGTGCAAACTTCTGGAACGTTCTTAACGATAAGAATAAGAACATCGTTGTAACCACAGGCGCAGACGCTATGATTACCCTCTATGGTATAAAGGCGGGCGCACAGCGTGGAGTTAAGGC
>JAZORV010000363.1:0-2682 GCA_045656785.1 Acutalibacteraceae bacterium
TAAACCGTGGCGTTTTTGCAAACGAACGAAACGTAGTAGGTGGTTGTTCCCGCCTTTGCTGGAGCGTTGCAACAGTCATACTTAGTTGCGCCCTTGGTTCCTGCGGCATCGGGAGTGGCGGCGATATCGGGGATGGCAACCTCGCTGCCCTCGTGATTTGTGGGGTCAATACCGCCAACGGTGAAGGTATACTTGGTCTTTTTGCCGCATGCGCAGGTTTTATAATAGGTTGCGGGTTTAGTGCAGGTGGCAACAGAAGCAAGGTTCTCTTCAATCGCTTCTTCTCTGTCGAACACGCAGGTGTGATCCGATTCGGGAAGGGTGAGAACTGCGTTCATAACGTCGGCATAGTATCTAACGCCGAAGTCGTTAGGATGGTTATATCCGTTAGACATATAGTGGATAGGATTCTTGGCGGTGGTGAGGCTTAAGAAACGAGAATGCATCGGAACAAGAACGATATTTTCGTAGTCTTTAATAAGATCATAATAGCCTTGCTCTTGACCCAGGAGATTGTTATTATCTATCACGCCTGTTTTCCTATCGTAGATATTGAGATACATGCAAGAATAGATAACGATGGAGCAATCGGGATTGAGGGATCTTACGTAGTCTATTATCTTCTTCATATTCGCGTTCTGAACCTCGGCTGTATTGCCGGATTCGTTTCCGCCGTAGCCTATCAAGAAGATATCGGGATAAACGCCCTCGCCCCAAGCATTTTCACATTGCTCTTTTATGAGGTAATCCATATTCTCTTCTTTGGATCCCCATTCGGAAGCAGTTGAGCCGATAGCGCTGTTGAGATATTTAAGGTTTTCGTTATCAAGAGAGGTTTTAAGATAGTTATAAACCTGCTTGGGCCAGGATTCGCAAGCCCATTCGGGAATAGCGCTGTAGCCCATTTTGTTATACATTGTTGATTGCTTTTTGGAAAGCTGTGATGCGGGTGTGCTCTTATCCTTATACTGCCAGGAGTCCTCATTAAGACCCGAAGCGTTCCAACCATCGGTGAGGCTATCGCCATAGAAGAGAAGGTGGGTGTCCTCGCCCTTGTTCATTTTTTCAACGAAGGTTGTGAGCTTATCAAGCTCGGGCTCGGGAGCAACGTTATAGGTCGTTCCTTCCCAGGTTTTAGAATGGGTATAGGTGAAATAAACCTGATAGAGGTGGGAATAGCCAACCCAGGCATTAACCTGATCCCAGTCTCTTGAGCCATCCTCTTTTTCGTTTTTGAAGTTATCGCTGTAATAAATGGGGAGGGTGGTGTTTTCGGTGAGCTTGATTTTGCCATCGGCAGTAATCGTGAAATCCTCGCCCTCTAAATAAACCGTTTTCATATCATAAGAACGAGCGGCGATAATCTCATCAACGGGATAAAGAAGCTGATATTCATCCTCGCCGATATAGGGCATAATGATATCGTTATATTGAACACTCTCGTTCCAAACGGGCTGATTATACATATTCTTGGTGAGATCAACTCCGTTATATTCGGTTATGGGCTTGAAGGTGTGCTCGGGATCGGTTGCTCCGCAAGAGCAACGTTTGTAATAAGTATCGGTCGTATTTTCAACTAAATTATTTTCAGCCATTACCTTATAAATAAATAAGCACTCGTGCGGTTCGGATTTGATATTGATTATAATTTCATCGGATTTTGCATATTCGGAAGCGGTGGCTTTAGGCACGCCAACGCCAACGTTTGCGGTATAAACGCCGTCAACGGGAGCGATAACAACTCCATTAACCTTAACCTCGGTTATGGGGGCTCCCGAAAAGCTGTTAGCGGTGAAGCTGATTGTCTCGTTATCTCCTGCGGCGCCGAAGATGCCGTCTTTTGCAAGCTGATTTAAGAGCCAAGCGGTGCAATCCTTGGCTGTTGTTGCTCCGCCATAGCAGGCTTCATCGTCATTAACGGCGACGGTCGAGGTGGATTTATGGAGGCTGTTTTCGCCAAGGTCAACCATACAGTTGCCCTCGCCGTCAACCACCACGTAGTCTTCGCCAACGATCTTTATGTCGTTTACCTTCTCTATGCTCCAAGATTCGATATAAACGCTGGAGTTTGCGGGAATCTCGAAGTTGAAAAGGTTTGTTGAGATATAAGCCGTGCGTCTGCCGGAACCCGCGGAATAGTTTGCGGCGCCGGAGTTAAAATAAACCGTAAGGTCTTTGTAGCCCTCATCTGAGGTTACGGACTGTCCGTGCTCAACGTTCATAAGAAGGCCGGAAACTGCCATAGAGGGGTCGAGGGTTACTGCCTTCGAGCCTGTTGTTTCGATCTTTGCGCGAACCGTGTATTTATAGGTGGTGTAAGGCTCGAATTCGGTTGCGGTCATAACGTTGGTTCCGTTCGAGGTGAATTTGCTGAAAACTGCGCCACCCGAAACCGCCGCGGCTCGGGGGTTGGTTATCTTCATTGCGCCCGATTCGGCATCATAAGCCCATCCGCTTTCTCCTTCAAGGCTCGGGAAAGCGGTTGTTACTCCGTCTAATTTTGCAGTGCTCCACTTTTGAGTTATGGCGATATCCTCACTCGCTTTAAGATTGAGGATATAATCGGTGGTGTATTTTGCGGTCAGAACCTCGCCGTCGTAAGAGGAGACGGTGTATGAAGGGTCGGAAGAAACGAGGGCGCCCTCGTTATTGTACCAGCCTGCGAAGGTGAAGTCGGAGGCC
>JAZORV010000364.1:0-8421 GCA_045656785.1 Acutalibacteraceae bacterium
GTTGTTGTGTTGATTGCGCTATATATCCTTTTAAACGTTATCAGCGCCAAGAAGGAGAGAGCAAAATAAAATGGAAATTTTGGATACCCTCTTTTCTTTAAGGGATGAAAAATATAAGGATTTTTCAGCAAGCCTTATGCCAACAGTTGATAAGGAAAGGGTTATCGGGGTCAGAATACCAATATTACGAAAGCTTGCAAAGGAGCTTAAAGGAACAAATACGGCGGAAAGCTTTTTAAAAACGCTTCCCCATAAATACTATGAGGAAAACAATCTGCATGCCTTTCTCATCTCCGAAATAAAGGATTTTGAGGAGTGCGTAAGGTCGGTCGATGCCTTTTTGCCGTATATAGATAATTGGGCAACCTGCGATTCTTTAAGACCAAAGGTTTTTCGAAGGAACCCCGAAAAGCTCGAAAAATATATAGAAAAATGGCTCGAATCGGATGAAATCTACGTTAAAAGATTCGGAATCGGCGCGGTTATGACCTATTTTCTCGATGAAAAATTCGATAAGAAAAAGCTCGAGAGGGTTGCTGAAATTCGCTCAGAGGAATATTATATAAATATGATGATAGCCTGGTTTTTTGCAACTGCCCTCGCGAAGCAGTGGGATAGCGCGCTCCCCTTTATTATGGAACGCAAGCTCTCCGATTGGACGCATAATAAAACCATACAAAAAGCGATAGAAAGCTACCGCATAACAGATTCCAAAAAGCAGATTTTAAGAAAATTGAAGATAAAATAAAACGAAAGGCATAAGCGCCGAGACAAAGCGCTTATGCCTTTATTATTTTGCCAAGTCAAGTTTGGTTATAAAAGTGTTTTTGCTGGTATTGTTTAGGGGAAAGTCCATATTTCCTTTTGAAAGCGCTACTAAAGTATGAGGCGGATGAATATCCGGTTAACGTTCCGATTTCTTCAACGGAATGGTACATATCTAAAAGCAATTCGGCAGCGTGTTCGAGTCGTATATTATTGCGGTATTCGATAGGTGTTGTTCCCGTGATTTCTTCGAACACACGTAGAAAATGATGTTTGCTCATATTGCAAAGTTTCGCATAATCTTCTAAATTTAAACCCTCGTTATAGAATTTGTTTATGTGCGAAACAGCGTGTCCGATACGTTCAAAGTTGGCTCTTTGCGGGTGGTTTTCGCGAATGATTTCGCGTTTTAATCTTGCAATAATTTCCATAAGCTTATAAATGCCTAATTGCTCGTAACAAGGCTGTTTTTCAAGAGTATCGTTTATTACCTCTTCAAAAATATCGCAGATTTTTCTGCTAAAAGCAGTTTTATATATATGAGATGTGTCTAACGAAAGGTTATCTGGAAGAATAGCGCACCTGAAATGGATGTAATAAAACTCGGCATTTTTATCTAACTCGGTTTTGTGGTGTTGAGATTCTCCCGGAGCGAATAACACAAAAGATCCGGCATCAGCTATTTCTTTTGTTTTGAAATAAAATGTTTCACGTCCTTTGGCAACATAAAAAATAAGCCAATCATTTCGTCCGCAAGGTCGATATATTTCTCGGCCATTTTTTGCAAAAATGTGTCCACAGCTTACAAGGGTAATTCCCGAAACTTGGATTTTTTGTTCGGCATAAGCGTTAAAGTTCATTTAATCACCGCAATATTTCTAAAGTTTTTCTCAATATTTTCAATGGATTTATCATTATTATAGCATTAAAATTAAAATATGTCCATATAAAGGAGGAAAAAATATGCCTATTAGAGAAGAATCATTTAGAATTGGTTGCGGAAGATATTTGCAACAAAAGGGTGTTGTATCAAAATTAGGCGAGGAGATAAAAAGAATAGGTTCAGCGCCGCTTATTGTTGGTGGCAAGACCGCATTAACTATAACAAGAGAAAAAATTGAAAAAAGCGTATCAGCCTTGTGTGAAAAATATGAAATTGTCAAACATTGCGGTACATGTAATGAAGAAAGAGCCAAGGAACTTGGTGAATTCGCAAAAACAAACGGTTACGATGTTGTTGTTGGTGTAGGCGGAGGAGTAATTATGGACTTTGCTAAACTGATTGGCGACATTGGCTGTATTCCTGTAATTAATGTTCCAACCTCGAGCGCAACTTGCGCTGCGTATACTCCGCTTAGTGTTCGATATACGCCAGACGGTCGCACTGTTGGTAGTAAGCATTATGGATACGAGGTAGGCGGAGTATTGGTTGATACTGAGATTATTGCAACTCAACCCATAAGATTATTACTTGCCGGTGTATTTGATGCGCTTGCAAAATTTGTAGAGATTAAACAGAGATTCGATGATGAAACAACAGAGTATCCTATTGGACTCGATTGGGCTTACATTTTATCTAAGAAGTCGTTTGAAGAATTAAACCGAAAGACAGAACAATGTATTTCGGACATGTGTTCAGGTGAAATTTCAGATACAGTTGAACAAGTGATTTTTACTACAATTGCTGTTACCGGTGTTATAAGCGGTATAGCTAGAGGCTCAAATCAGTGCGCGTTAGCGCATAAATTTTATGAAAGCACACGAAAAATATTTTTTGAAGAAAGTCGAAATTATTTACATGGTGAAATTGTTGGTTTAGGACTTTTGTTGCAAAATCATTTTAACGGTGATGCTGAAAAAAATATAATACTTTCGGAATTTATGAAAAAGTATAATATGCCAAGCTGTCTTTCCGAAATAGGCGTTTCAGCTAACTTTGCAAATAAAGTATATTATTTTGAAGAACTTAAAAGAAGTAGCGCTATTAATGAGAATGATCCGGAAGAACTTGAAAAATTAGAAGAAGCTTTGGAATATTTGTGGCGGTTGGATTGCTTTAGAGGTGAGTATGATAAATAAAACGATAGATGCTATTTTAAAAGAAAAGATTATTGTTATAGTTCGCGGGGTTGAGAAAGAGAACATTATTCCTTTCGCACATGCGGTTTGTCGTGGCGGAATTAGGTTGTTGGAATGCACTTTTGATGCAACCGGCAAAGTTTCCGATACGCAAATCGCAGAAAATATAAAAATGCTGGTTGATCATTTTGGCGATAAAATGATTATAGGCGCCGGCACAGTTTTAACCGAGGAACAAGTGTGTCTTACAAAACAAGCGGGCGGCAAATTTATAATTTCACCCGATACAAATGCTTCGGTTATTAAAAAAACCAAGGAGGAAGGGCTTGTGTCTATACCGGGCGCCTTTACCCCTAGTGAAGCGGTGTCGGCAAATAGAGCAGGAGCTGATTTTGTGAAATTGTTCCCAATAGGTAAATTGGGCGTTGGCTATTTAAAAGATATAAAAGCTCCTTTGGCACATATACGCTTTTTGGCTGTGGGCGGAGTTAGTGATGAAAATATGGATGAGTATATCGAAAACGGTGCTTGCGGAATTGGTGTAGGGTCTAGCATTGTCAATAAAAAATTGATAGAAAACGGTGATTTTGAAGCCATTGAAGCGGCCGCGAGAAGATATACCGTTAAAGCGAAATTATTTTAATTTGAGAAATAGTTTATTTAGAAACAGGTGTAATTGTGAACAAATTAGAAGTTGAAGGTTATTTAAAACCGGGTAAGGTTTTTGGCCCGATATATTTTGTAGGTACATATTTTGGCTCATCGCACTTAATAGATACCGGAGACGGATTGATTCTTTTGGATGTGAGTTTTCCTGAAAATTTGCGGATAGTAACAGAGAATATCAAAGAATTGGGGTTTGATATAAAGGATATTAAAATCATCCTCATTTCGCATGGTCATTATGATCATTTTGGCGCCGCCAAACAGCTAAGGGAGACGACAGAAGCGAAAATATACGTTGGAGAAAAAGATTTAAAATTGGTTACGGGTGAAAACGATTTGGCTTTGTTAGGCGATTTGAAAAATAAAGAAAAATACTGTTTTTACCCAGATGTTATGATTAAAGACGGAGACGTTATAAATTTAGGAAATGTTTCTATCGAATGTTTATCAACCCCTGGGCATACGGATGGTACTATGTCTTTTTTCTTTGATGTTGCTGATGGAAAGACTACGTATCGTGTAGGTATGTTTGGCGGAGCCCGAACCAACACGCTTACAGCAGAATTTTTAATGCGTTTTAACCTGCCCTTTGAAAATAGAACTAAGTTCTTAAATAGTCTCGAAATGTTGTCAAGCCAAGAGGTTGAAATATTCCTCGGAAATCACGCTGTTAATAATCATACCGCTGAAAAGTTAGAGCTTGTAAGAAATGGTGAAGCTAAAGCTTTTTATGCTCCAAATGAGTGGCAATTTCATTTAAAGGAGAGGAAAGATAGGCTATGCGAGGTTATAAATTCAGATAAGTTAGAGCATTAAATGTTTACTTGAAAGCAAATAGGATATATATAAACTTGATTATAAAACCATCCAAAAAGCGATAGAAAGCTACCGCATAACAGATTCCAAAAAGCAGATTTTAAGAAAATTGAAGATAAAATAAAACGAAAGGCATAAGCGCTGTTTTTAAGCACTTATGCCTTCTTTTTATTGGTTTTTCATAAAGCGTTTAACAAACTCGAGGTTTTCCTTTTGCTTGCGCTTTCTTTCGGGGTAGGCAACAGCCAGTGAGGTGAAATACTCTTTATGCGGGCCCTCCTTCGGGTTTTGGGCAAACTCCAAAATTGCCGCCATTCTTTCTTCATCGGTCGTAGAAAAATCATCGTTTAAGATGAAATGCTCGGTTGCGATGGTGTTTCTGAGCTCGCAAACGGCGCTATGCCAGGGAAGGATGCATTCGGGCAGCTCCTTTTTATCTAATTCGAAGCCCTGGAAAGCGAGAAAGCATTTCGCCATATAATAGTGCCCTAAAGGAAGAGGATGAACTCGGTCAGGGCTGTAAAGCGGCTCGGAGGATAATGTCAGCTCGCGGGTGATATATGAATGATAATCGCAAAGGGGATAACCATTTTCTTTAGCGAAGGTCTTTAAATATTCGCAATATCCCAGCATCATCGCCGCGCCTCCGCGAAGGGGCTCTATATCGGATTCGATATATTCGGCGTAAGGGGTCGGGGTGCATATAATAAGCTCTGCGCCAAGGTTCTTAACCCTTTCGCAAAAGACGGAAAGATTTTTCTTATAGCGCTCAAATGCAGCGGTCATTCCGTCATAACGATCGGCGTGCCCACCTTCGAGATAATGCCTTGCGGAATCGTTGATGCCGATCATCAGAACGACGTGGGTCGGCTCGAAGGGGAGGATATCCTCATCGAAAACCGCGAGGGTGGTGGAAAGGGTCGCGCCCGAAATTCCGCAGTTGTAAAATTCAACGCCTGATTCTCCGAGATGCTCCTTATAATACCCCGCAATATGCGCCACGTATTGATTGCAGTTGGTTATGCTGTCTCCCACGAAGCAAACGCGGGCTTTATCCGGAAAGCTTTGCATTTTGTATTCTCCTTTGTTATTGAAATTTGACCCATCCGAAGCAGCCGGGGGAAATCTGATACTTTCCGAGGGTTTGGGTTTTATTCGGCTCGGTTTCCCAGTTGGAATCCTGCCAGCGTTCGGGATCATTAGAGATTTTATAAAAATGTGCTATAGAAAGCTTAAAGGGGGCTTTGCCTCTAAGCTTTGCATCCTTTTTGGAAACTCTGAGCCTTGCGCGATAGCGCCCTTCTTCATCCCGTGGTAACGCTTCGAGTCTCCACATCGAGAGCGCTTTTTCTTCTTGCTCGGGCTTGAACGTGGGCCAATGCTCTTTCCCGAAAAGGGGATAGAGCTTACATTCTCCTTCGGCGAGGAGCGTTACCTTTATTCCCGCAAAAACCTCGAAAAGGCGAAATTCGGGCTGAATATCGAAATCTCCGGGATTTACACAGCGCAAATCGATTATAACGTCCTTTTCGTCAGTGGCGATTCTGAAAGAGGCGAGGTTATGGGAAAGCTCCTCCCAATAAGCCTCATAATCGGGTTTTATTATGTAGGAATGCTCGCAGTCCTCCTCAATTCCGAGATAATATTCGAGGGGAGCAAGCCCATCGGCTATTCGCTTTTCAACCTCTTTAAATTCTGTATCTAAAAGCTCTTCGAGGGTTTTTATGCGGTGCTCAAGCTTTTCGGGGAAGAATTTATAGCCTTCAGCCTCGGAATGGTATCCAAGCCGCCCGTCCTTTTTGCAAAGGGCTATCATAGCCCTCGATTCTTCCATCTCCGAAAGAACGATATTTCGCATTTCGGATAGAATTTCGTGAGGCTCTCCTTCGCCACATCCGAGCATATCTCTGAGCTTATAAAAGCGAAGGGTATTGAGGGTGCTTTTGCATAAGATGAAAAGCGCGTTTGAAACGGAAAGCAAATCATCAAAAACCGAGCCTTTAAGCGATGAAAGTTCATTTAAAGCGAGGGTGTAGCTCTCTTTCATCGAGGAGAAAAGGGTTATGGCTTCATCGAGGGTGTGGGAGGTTAAAAGACAGTCGCAAAGGCGGTCTCCGTTAGGCTTGTCGAGAAGAAGCCAGGAGCGAGAGGGGGGCAGATTCTTAGGCTTCAGCGAAAGCTCCCAAACAACGCTGTCATGCGCGGGGGAATAGTAGCTAAACATAATGTTTATCGGATATTGGCTGTATCCCTCTTTGAATTTTTGCCAAGCCTTAACTATTTTTTCGGCGGCAGTTCTTCCGAAGGTTATTGAAGCGAGCCTAATTAGATAGGATTTTTCATCTTCCATATTTTCGCAAAAAGCCAGGTCGCCAACAGCCTTGCTCATAAAGCAGGGATAATTCCCGAAATACCAGCTTTCCATAATGCCCTCAACGCCAAGCTCCTTTGCCTTTTGGAGCTTGCCGAAAACGTGCCCCGGGGAGGGGATGTAGGGGAGGGTTGCAATTTCATGCGAACAACAAATCTGCATCTTCGCCCAAAGGTGTTTGTTATTATTTTTGGCGGCATCGGCAGTTATATAAAATAGCTCTGAAGGGCCAATATAGGAAAGCCAATAATCCATTGCTTGCCTTTCGCGGCCTAATTGCATTTCGAAGCCTCGGTCATCAAAATTCTGCAAAAGATAAGCATTCTCGGGAGCGCTTTCAACATAGTCGATGATATCCGAATCCTGCCAAACTCTGTGACCATATGTCCAGCTGACGCATTTTGCCTCGGGCTTCGCCTTGTGCATTCCGCGAAACAGATTATCGATATTTTTCGCCAGAATTTTTCCGCGAGGAATATTGGCGCAGCGAGGGCAGGTGCATATTTTGGGCGAGGCGCAGGAGGTTGGCCTTTCGCCTGCGGTAATACTGATAAATCCATGAAGCTCGGGGCAAAGGGTGAATAGCTTTTCTCCCGCATCGAAGCAGTGCTTTTGGGTCAGCTCTGAATGTGGGCATAAGCTCCAGCCGTCGCTGACCGCCTGACCAATCATATCGGGGTGTTTTTCGGCTTCTTCGGGGGTGAGGCGAAACGGCTCTATTGCAAAAATATAAACGTTTATGCCGTATTTTTTGCATCTCGAAATAACTCGGTTTAGTTTTTCGATGCGCTTTTCATGGTTCTTGCCGAAATCCTCGAAAATATCGGAGGGAATAAGCTGCGAAAAGCTCGAATAGATCCAAAGCCCGTTCGTTCCGTCGTGCATAAGGCGGTTGAGATATTCATCGGGATAATAATCAATATCATCCAAAAGCTCATCTCCATTTTTCGGAGGGCGATTGGTGGGGCTGAAAAAGCCTCGGGTTATTCTGTCGCGAAGCCATGGCTTGCGATAAATTTTGCCAATCGGAAGGAAAGGGCCTTCTCGGGCGATTAATTCATCTTCAATATATATTAAGCCTCTGCGAATGCCCTCGGTGTCGGCAGCGGTGATAATGCATTCGGCTTCATTAATTTCAATATAATAGCTTTCAAAGCATTCGGTTTTTCCCTCTTTTAAAATTATGGGGAAACGATTTCCTTCGGCGCCACAAAGCGAGATAAATCGGGAAAAATCTTCCAAAACGGTATCGAGCAGACCCTCGGTGTCGGGAAACTGCATATCAATATATAAGCCGTTAGCCGAAACTTCTCCTGAATCCGAAATTTTGCGGTCAAATCGTGGTGGAATGCTATGAACAGGCTTTTTTAACTCATCGATGAAGGTTAGTTCTGGTTGATTTGAGAAAAATTCATCTTGTGTGATTTTCTTTTTCATTTTTCAAGCCTCCAAAAAAAACTGCTCTGCGCTTATTTTAGCATAAGAGCGAAGCAGTTTCAATAAGTTTGAGGCTATTTTTTTGAAATTTTCAGAGCTTTAAGAATATCAACCGAGGGAGCAGGCAAACGACCTAAATGGTCGGGGCCTATGTTGAGCAAAAGGTTTGCTCCCAAAGCGCGACATTTGTTGTATATTTCTTCAACCTTTTCGGGCGATTTCCAATCGTTATCGAAGGATTTATAGCCCCAGGTGTGGTTCAAGGTTATGGGAGATTCAATAAGCTC
>JAZORV010000365.1:0-1840 GCA_045656785.1 Acutalibacteraceae bacterium
TGTTAGAATCCATGGTGCAAAAAACAGTGCTTTACCAATTCTTGCTGCCGCGCTTCTCATATCAGGAGAAAGCGTTATACATAATTGTCCCGACCTTACCGATGTTAAGGCCTCTCTCGGTATACTACGCCATTTGGGGTGTAAATGTAAAAGAGAAGGTGATACTCTCGTTATAAATTCCGAAAAAATAAGCGGATACGATATCCCTGAGGATTTAATGAGAGAAATGCGCTCATCAATTATTTTTCTTGGAGCTATAATCGCAAGATGCAAAAAGGCTGCTTTATCAAGTCCCGGTGGGTGCGAGATAGGCCCAAGGCCGATTGATTTGCATTTGACCTCCTTCAGAAATCTTGGAGTCGAGGTTAATGAGGAACATGGTTTTATAAATTGTAATTGTGAAAGCTTAATAGGAAAAGATATTTATCTTTCTATCCCAAGTGTTGGAGCAACAGAAAACGTAATGATAGCCGCTTCTTTAGCCGAGGGAACAACAAGAATTTTGAATGCCGCAAGAGAGCCTGAAATAATTGACCTCGCAGAGTTTTTAAATAAAGCGGGAGCAAGGATAAAGGGAGCAGGGAGCAGCGATATTATCATAGAAGGCGTAAAAAAATTATATAGCGTTGAGCATACAGTTATTCCTGATAGAATTATCGCCGCAACTTATATGTCGGCAGCAGCAATAACAGGAAGTGAAATCACCCTTAAAAACGCACGAAAAGAGCATCTCGGTGCGATTGTTTCGGCTTATGAAACAATGGGCTGCGAAATTAATTTTCAAAAAAATGAGATGCGAATAAAATCTCCTGAAAAGCTTAAAAGAGTGAAATCTATAAGAACTCATTATTACCCCGGTTTTCCGACCGATGCAGGGCCTTTGCTGATTGCAGCAGCTTTAAAAGCTGAGGGAACAAGTATATTTATTGAAAACATTTTTGAAAATCGCTTTAAATTTGCAAACGAGCTTTCTCGCCTTGGCGCCGATATCAAGGTTGAGGGGAGAACAGCAGTTGTAGAAGGCGTTGAAAAATTAAGCGGAGCAACCGTTAAATGCACTGATCTTAGAGGTGGTGCGGCGCTTATGGTGGCAGCGCTTGGAGCTTATGGAAAAACAGAAATATATGATATTCATCATATAGATAGAGGCTATGAATCTCCTGAATATTATTTAGGAAGCTTAGGAGCAGAAATTAAGAGGATAAATATATGAATAATATGGAAAAAAGACCGAATAAAAAGCAAAAAAGAAAGGTTAGAAAGAGCTTTGTCGCGATAGTATTGCTCTTTCTCCTTGCGCTTTTGGCTGTTTTATGCTTAACGGTCTTTTTTACTGTTTCAAAGATTACAGTTAAAAATTCAGAAATTACGAGATATTCAAAGCATCAGATAATTAAAGCTTCAGAAATTGAAGTTGGGGAAAACGTTATAACAATTTCTTCAAATGAAGCTGAGGATAATATAGAAAAAGAACTTCCTTATATAGAGGAAGCTAAGATAAATAAGAAACTAAGCGGTGAAATCGAAATAACCGTTAAAGCAACCGAAGAAAAATATTGCATTCGTTCAGGAAATAAATACTATTTAACTAATAAGAATTACAAGATCTTGAATGAAACCGATAGAGCAAAAGAGTCTCTTATAAATATTTCGGGTGCTACCATCGAAAAAAATAGAGTAGGCGAGAAATTAACGTTTAAAAATAGCGAAAAAGAAATTACGTTAGAAAAAATCTTAAATAAGGCGAAGAAGAGCAGAATTAAAATAGATAACATAAAGCTTAATAGCCTTTCTATAATAAAATTTCAGCTCAACGGAAAATATGAAATAGAATTTGGAA
>JAZORV010000366.1:0-5790 GCA_045656785.1 Acutalibacteraceae bacterium
CTCGCATATCCCTGGTGATAGAAGATATTGAAAATTTGATTTCGGGATGCTTTTTAAAAACCTCGGCAAGAACCGTATCTTTGCCCGACCCGGAAGGGCCTGAAACAATAATTAACTGTCCGTTATTCATCGATATCCTCCTCGCTTTCGGTTTCGGAGAATCGTTCCGTTATTTTTTCCAAAGTCATATATGATAAAACAACATATTCACTATCGGTAAAAATAACGGATTTTGTTTTTCGCCCTTGAGTTGCATCGATGAGAAAGCCTCTTTCTCTAGCCTCTGTAACAACTCTTTTTATAGGAGCTGATTCCGGGCTTACAACAGATATAACTCTTTCAGCAGAAATAAGGTTTCCGAATCCGATATTAACTAACCTCATTGTTTTTTCCTCTTATTCTATATTCTGAATTTGCTCTCTTATTTTTTCGATTTCGGATTTAATATCAACAACTGCTCCCGCGATATCTATATCCTGAGCCTTGGAACCGATGGTATTGGCTTCACGATTCATTTCCTGAACGATGAAATCAAGCTTTCTTCCAACCGCCTCATCGCTTTCCAAAAGCTTACAAAGCTGAGACATATGGCTTCTTAATCTTACGGTTTCTTCGCTAACAGCGAGCTTATCTGCGATAATTCCCGTTTCGAGCAAAAGCCTTTGTTCTTCAATATTTATGTCGCCAAGAAGGTCTCTCATTCTCTGCTCAAGCTTTTCTCTATATTCCTTAACGGTTTCGGGGCTTCGCTTTTCAACAAAGGCAACCTTTTCTTCGATAAACTTAACTCTTGAGATAACATCTTCTTTGAGCTTTGCGCCTTCAACACTTCTCATTTCAACGAAATTATCAATAGCTTTTGATGCAGTTTCTTTAACTACCTTCCATAAAAGCTCTTCATCCATTTCGCTTTTTGTGATTTCAAAAACCTCGGAATTTCTCGAAAGAGAGCTGACAGTTACATCGTATTTAATCTTATATTCCTTTGAAAGCTGTTTTAAAGCCGAAACGTAGGCATCGGCAAAAGGCTTATTGATATTAATAACCGTTTCACCCAATGCAGAGGTATTAAGGCTCAAATAAAGGTCAACCTTTCCTCTTGAAACCTTGGAAGAAACAAGCGCCTTCAGCTTATCCTCAAGAAAGGCACAGCCTCTTGGAACTCTCGGAGAAAACTCAAGATATCTATGATTTACCGACTTGAGCTCAACCGAAACGTCAATACCCTCAAGCACCGCTTGAGCTCTGCCGAAACCTGTCATACTTTTAACCATAATCTCACATCTTTCAATAATTCAAAATTATTAATATATTTTACCAAATTTCAACCCCATTTGTCAACCATAAAAGGCATATATTAAGGCTTAAAAACAAAAAAATTAATATTTATAAAAAAAAGACTTGACTTTTGCAAAATATTATCATATAATATCACTTGTTCGGTAGAAATGCTGCTATGGCTCAGTCGGTAGAGCGCATCCTTGGTAAGGATGAGGTCACCGGTTCAATTCCGGTTAGCAGCTCCAAAAGGGCACTTCGATGAGAAGTGCCTTTTTAAATTATTATGGCTTTTTTCTTTTTTTACATAGCCGAAACTTTTCAAAAATGTAAAACAACTGAGAGATTTTCATTTCTGCTCCGTCTATATAGAAGAGGAACTACAAGAGAGGGGTATCAAATGTATAACGGTGCAAGTAACTACCGCCGTTTTCTGGATGGTGATGATGAAGGCTTAACCTTCATTATTAAGGCTTATAAAGACGGTTTAATTCTTTATTTAAACAGTTACGTAAACAACATTTACACGGCTGAAGAAATAATGGAAGAAACCTTTTTTAAGCTTGCGGTGAAAAAACCTAAATTTAAAGAAAAATGCTCTTTCAAAACCTGGATTTACACCATCGGAAGAAATGAAGCGTTAGATTATTTAAGGCATAATTCCAAATTTTCCATAAGCTCTGTGGAAGATATGGAAAATTATTTAAAAGATGAGACAAGCCTTGAAGCATTATACATAAACAACGAAAGAAAAAGCATTGTTCATAAAGCTTTATCGAAATTAAAGCCCGAATACTGCCAAGTTTTATGGCTTTCTTTCTTCGAGGAATTTTCAAACGAAGAAATAGCTCAAATAATGAAAAAATCCAAGCGACAGATTGAAAACCTGGTTTACAGAGCAAAGCAATCTCTTAGATCTACACTTGATAAGGAGGGATTTCAATATGAAAAGCTATGATGAAATAGCCAACAGCATTTTTGAGCGCAGAGACGTTTATATTGCAAAGCAGAAAAAGAAAAAGCGAATTATTTTAGCCGTAGCTATCCCCTCCCTGTTTTGTTGTTTCGTTTTAGTTTTGAGCTTCGGTCTTTTAAAAAGCGATTTTTTTAATAATATTTCCAAAAAATCTTCCGAAACGGCGGCTGTTGATTCTTCTTCAAATAACAACTCATCGGCTGAAATAATCGTTCCCTCCGAGCCTTCAAACAGCGACAGCCATCAAAACGAGGACTCAACCGACGGAAACAATTCAAGCGAAGATGCTTTTTCCCAAGAGGAAAACGATAGTTCATCATCTCCTTATATTGATTCTCCTTCGCAAGGATCTGACTATGTTTTCTCAGATCCTTTCGAGGAGGTCCCTTCCGAGCCTTTCGAGGACACACCATCAAACGATATTCCCATTTCAGATACCGATTATTTTATTGACAGCTTTGATAAAATCAACTTTTACTCGGCTAAAAAAATAATCAGCGAAAACTCTCTTTTCCCCTTTGACATGAGGAATTATGGATATTCTAAAACCCCGATTTTCTTAAACAATTCTTATACTGAATATCCGATAGACCGCAATAAGATATTCACAACAACAATGGTTACTTATTTCACCATTGTGATTAATAGTGAAAGAGGATTTTTAGCTCAGAAGCTCGGCGGAACGGGGCTTGTAGAGGTTGTTGTTACCGAAAACGATTTGGAAGATATGGGGCGAATGATCACCTTTAAAAGAGGCGAAAATTATTATTCTTGTTTCTCTAATTCTTATCACTACGATACTTTAACAAAGGAAACAAGAATCGATTTCTCTTCCCATAAATATATTGATGGCTTCAACATCGTTAAGGATCTATCGCAAGAAAATTATAAATTCACCGTTACTTATGAAGGTTCAAAGGTAATTGGTTTTTCTTGCTCTCCGTTTAAAAGCACGCCTTCTGAATATATTCCTGACGATATCACTTTTATTGAAGATCTATGCATCGTTTTATACACGAAGCAGACTTTTACGATAGATGAGCTTGAAGTCTTCTTTAAAAACGAAAACGAAGGGGATGCTATATGAAAAAGCTTCTTATATTTGCTTTAGTCTTAACATTTATTGTTTCTTTTATTGGTTGTAAAAAGCAAGACGCCTCCCCCCTTTATTCGGATTTTTTAACAGACGTAAGCTTTGCTTTGCAATAGCCTCGATTCAAATCAGTTAATAAGTCATATGGCTTAATTATATTAAAGTTAGGAGAAATAACTATGAAAAAAACTTTATCAATCATCTTAATTATCGCTTTATCTTTAAGTCTGTCCGCTTTATTTGCGGGTTGTGAGGAAGATAAGCAGGCAGGAGTAAGCTCAACAGAGACTGTTAGCGGCGAGGGTGATATTTCCCCTATTCCGGAATTTGAAACGCCTGAATTCGAAAAGCCTTCTGCTCCGACCATAAAAAATCCCATCGTTGGAACATGGGTCGGAGATTATGACCTTTCAGAGCTCATGGGAACGGAAGCAAAGATTAAGATGACCTTCGAATTTAACGAAAATAATACCTATAGAATCAGCGTTGAGGAGAAGGATATGAAAGATTTTTGCGAGAAAATTCTGCAAGCTACTGCAGAAATGGCAGGAGTAACCGTTGATGAAATACTCGCGCAGGCTGAAATGTCCCTCGATGATTATGTTGTAGAGACTATGGAATCCATGAAGGATGAACTCAGCAAAACGGGCAAATACAAGCTTGATGGAGATAAGCTTTACATTAATATTGATGGCTCCGACAATTTTGAAGAAGCTCCTGCAACCATCGAAATATCAGATAGCTCGATAATTCTTAAAGACGAGGAATTTGAAATTACTCTTTCGAAAATCTGATTTACATTAACACCAAAGGGTTACCAATTTTATAGCGAGGTAACCCTTTTTTTCTTGCAATATTTTCATCAATATGCTATAATACCCTCAAATCTATCGGGATTTGAGGGAAAGATATGGACACTATCAAAATTAATAAAAAACAAGCGTTGCTTATAGCCCATAGAGGGCTTTCGGGAATAGAAAAGGAAAACACAAATTCTGCCTTTGTTGCGGCGGGCAATCGCTCTTATTTCGGAATTGAAACCGATATACATAACACTACCGACGGAAGATTCGTTATCTCCCACGATAACTCGTTAGAAAGAGTTTCGGGAGAGAAGCTCAACGTTGAAGACGTAAGCCTCGCTGTTTCTCAAAGCATTATTCTCAAAGACAAAGACGGCACACGCGACAGAATCGACCTTCGCACTCCAACAATGGAAGATTATATAAAGATCTGCAAGAGATATGAAAAAAAGTGTATTCTTGAGCTTAAATCTCCTTTTAAGCTATCGGAAATCAAAAAAATCATCAAGATAATTAACAGTTTCGATTACTTAGAAAACGTTATCTTCATATCGTTTAATTATAAGAATCTTCAAAAGGTAAGAAAAATCCTTCCCGAGCAGGCGGCGCAATATCTTTTCTCGCAATTTACTGATAAAATTATTGAAAAACTCGTCAGAGATAAAATCGACGTTGACGTTCAGCACCCTGCTTTGAACAAAGAGATGATAGAAAAGCTCCATAATTGGGGGCTCAAGGTTAATTGCTGGACTGTTGACGACAAGACCCGAGCAGAAGAACTCATTTCCTGGGGAATAGATTTTATAACAACGGATATTTTAGAATAATTTGGAGAACAAAAGCATGAAACGTTTATACTTTTTATCGCTTCTTTTGATTATTTCCCTTTCGCTTTGCGCTTGCGAAAGCGATGAGATTTTCGGCGACTATTCTTTAACCTATAGCTATAATTCAAACACTCAGCAAACCGCATCTTCAAAAACAGAAGAGGTCACTGATTACGATAATAAAATTTCATCAAACTCCAACATTTCTTCAGGTCACAAGCTTTTGAGCTTTGTTGATAACGTTAATCCAGGAGAAAAGGCATCTATAAAGATAGAAGGAACGCCCAAAACGGAATATTCGATTGCTGTTTTTTATTCATCGGGACAAAGCAAATCAAAAGACCTTTTGCCTAAAGTTTCCGACTCTAACGGCATCGTTTCCTGGGAATGGCGAGTTGGCATAAACACAAAGCCCGGAACCTATAATATAATAATTTCGCAAAACGGAAAGACTGTAATAAAAACAGATTTCACTATAAAATAAATTATAAATTTTTTAGTCCCTTTTGGTTTATTGCCGAAAGGGCTAATAATTTTAGTTTTTTATTGAAAAGATATATTTATATGGTATAATAATATATATAAATAAATTAATCGGAGTGGTTTTATGAAGCTCAATTACAAACGCACTATTCTAATCGGCTTTGCCTTTATGTCTATTCTCGCATTCTGGCAATTTTACGACCAGGTCGTTCCGTATGTATTAGAAAATATATTCGATTTAGGAACGCTTGAAACGAATGCCATAATGTCGATAGATAATATTCTTGCTATCTTTATGTTACCACTTTTTGGAGCGATTTCTGATAAATC
>JAZORV010000367.1:0-4685 GCA_045656785.1 Acutalibacteraceae bacterium
GGTCATCTTCATGCAACTGCAGAGACCGCCCCGACCTTCCTTTTCTACGGCACCGCCGACACAGCAGTTTCTCCGACTTATAATAGCGTTGCCTATTATAACGCCTTGATCTCTGCCGGCGCAGATGCTGAAATTCATGCTTACGAAGGCTTCGGCCATGGCTTTGGTATCGGCTCGGGAGCCGCCGCAGAATGGCATTCAAAATCCGTTACCTTCTTAAAGAATATTGCAGGTTTGGAAGCCGCAAAATAAAGCAAATAAAGCAATAGAAAGCCCATCGGGAATCCCGATGGGCTTTAATTTTGATAAAATTTTTAAAGTTTTGTGAGGTCGTAAGGTGTTGTTTGATAAACGAAATAGTTAAGCCAATTTGAATAGATAAGATTGGAATGCCCGCGCCAATTAACTATTGGTTCGCGCGAGGGGTCGTTCTCGGGGAAATAATGCTTTGGCATTTCGATAGGCTTGCCGGCATCCAAATCTCTCAGATATTCATTCTTTAGCGTATTGGCGTCATATTCAGAATGGCCCGTTATGAATATCTGCTTTCCGTTTTCTGTTGAAATAGCATAAATTCCTGCTTCCTCCGAGGATGCTAAGACCTTTAAATCAGGATGGTTTCTCACCTTATCCTCTTCGATAGTTGTATGGCGGGAATGAGGAACGTAAAAAACATCATCAAAGCCGCGAAGAAGGATAGAGCGTTTATAATCTGCGGTATGAGGGAAAACTCCGAAAAGTTTTTTATCGAGAGGCTTTTTATCGATTCCAAAATGATAATAAAGACCCGCCTGAGCACCCCAACAGATATGGAAGGTTGAATGAACGTGGGTCTTTGTCCATTCCATTATTTCACACAGCTCTTCCCAATATTCAACCTCCTCAAAGGGCATTTGCTCAACGGGAGCGCCTGTTATAATCATACCATCAAAATTTTTATGTTTAACATCATCAAAGGTTTTATAAAAGGCCAAAAGATGCTCAGCGGAAGTATTTTTAGAAACGTGGCTTTTAGTTCTTATAAGCTCTAATTCAACCTGCAAGGGAGTGTTACCAAGCAGGCGGGAGAGCTGAGTTTCAGTCTCGATCTTTTTGGGCATTAAATTGAGGAGCAATATCTTTAGCGGACGTATATCCTGCGTTATTGCTCGCTGCTCTGTCATAACGAAGATATTTTCATCATGCAGGGTTTTAACAGCCGGCAGATCGTTTGGTATTCTGATTGGCATTATTTTTTCTCCAATTCAATTAAATATTATCGAGCGCCTGAGAGATATCGGCGATAAGATCCTCAGCATCCTCAATTCCACAAGAGAATCTGACAAGGTCTGCCGAAACTCCTGCGGCAAGAAGCTCCTCATCGGACATCTGGCGGTGGGTTGCGCTTGCGGGATGCAAACAACAGGTTCTGGCATCGGCAACGTGGGTCTCGATTGCGGCAATTTTAAGGTTTTTCATAAATGCCTCAGCCGCTTTTCTTCCGCCCTTAACTCCGAAGCTAACAACTCCGCATCCACCGTTTGGAAGATATTTCTGTGCAAGCTCATAGTCCTTATTTCCGGGAAGATTAGGATAGGTTACCCAAGCTATTCTATCATCACTTTCAAGGAATTTTGCAACAGCAAGACCATTCTCGCAATGCTTCTTCATTCTAACATGTAGGCTTTCAAGCCCTAAATTTAAGATGAATGCGCTTTGAGGAGACTGAACACAACCAAAATCGCGCATAAGCTGAGCTGTAGCTTTAGTAATATACGCGCCCTCAAGGCCGAAGCGCTCGGTATAGGTAACGCCATGGTAGCTGTCATCGGGGGTGCAAAGACCGGGGAATTTATCGGGGTACTTCGTCCAATCGAATTTACCGCTATCAACGATGCATCCGCCAACTGCGGCGCCATGACCATCCATATATTTTGTTGTTGAATGGGTTACGATATCTGCGCCCCACTCAAACGGTCTGCAATTAACGGGGGTTGCAAAGGTATTATCTATAATAAGCGGAACTCCATGTGCATGAGCCGCATTTGCAAAACGCTCAATATCGAGAACCGTTAAGGCAGGATTTGCTATGGTTTCGCCGAAAACTGCCTTAGTATTAGGTTGAAATGCCGCCTCAAGCTCTTCATCGGAGCAATCGGGAGAAACGAAGGTGAAATCAATACCCATTCTTTTCATGGTTACAGAGAAAAGATTAAAGGTTCCGCCATAAATTGTTGATGAAGAAACAACATGGTCGCCGCAAGAAGCGATATTGAAAATGCTGAAGAAGGAAGCTGCCTGACCTGAAGAGGTCAACATAGCGGCAGAGCCACCCTCCAATTCGCAGATTTTTGCGGCAACTGTATCGCAGGTTGGGTTTTGAAGGCGAGAATAGAAATATCCTGAAGCCTCCAAATCAAAAAGCTTACCCATATCCTCGCTTGTTGCATATTTAAACGTTGTGCTCTGGATTATCGGAATCTGGCGCGGTTCTCCGTTTCCGGGAGTATATCCGCCTTGAACGCACTTAGTTCCTATTTTATTACTCATATTAATCATCTCCAAATAAATATATACCTATTTTATATTATATCATTAATGCGAAAATAGTCAAGTTTAAATATTAAAATTAACCGCCAAAACAAAGGATTTTTATTGACAAAAAAGTTTCTCAATGATATGATTATTTTAGAAAATTAAAAGCAAAAGGTGAAAAAAATGATTGATGAATTAATTAAAGAAAGACAGCTTCCACCATTAAAAAGCAGAGAAGAAATGATTGAAGTTTTATGCCGAGAAGAATACGGAATTATGCCCGAACTCAAGGCAGAGCTTTCGGTTTCCGATAAACTTTTTTCAAGAAATATTTGCTTAGACACAGTTACTTTCGATTCATTGAATTTAACCATTAATACCCCTAACGGAAGCCATACTTTGCCTATATATCGCTGCCTGCACAATGACGGAAAACCACGTCCTACCCTTATTTTCATTGATTTTAACAGCGAAGTTAAATGCATATATTTCCCCATTGAAATCATTTGCGAGCAGAACGTTAACGTTATATCTTTCAACTATAAAGATGCGACGAGCGATGACGGAGATTTTTCAACGGGACTCGCTCCGATTCTTCTTCCAAATGGTCAGCAAAATCCAACCGATATCGGAAAAATCGGCATTTGGTCTTGGACCGCAATGAGGGTTCTTGATTACGCCCTAACTCTCCCCGAGATTGATAAAGAAAACATCGGAATAATCGGACATTCAAGACTTGGCAAAACCGCTCTTTTAACTGCTATGCTCGATGAGAGGATCAAGTTTGCCTTTTCAAATAATGCCGGTTGCTCAGGCGATATGCTTGCTCGAGGCTCTTCCGGACTTGGCGCGAAAAAGGTTGGTTGGGAGCCGAAAAGAGGCGAAAACATAGAGGATATGATTCACACTTTCCCCTATTGGTTTTGCAAAAACTATCAAAAATATGCCAAAGAGCGAATTCCGACCGATTTTGATCAACATTTTTTGATCGCTTCCATTGCGCCGAGATATGCTTATGCCGCATCATCATCCCTTGATGATTGGGCGGATCCTCCATCAGTTTATCTATGCCTTGCAGCAGCAAGCGAAGCTTGGGAGCAAAAAGGCCTTTTGGGCTTCATCCATCCCGACCGATTCCCCGAGGTTGGCGAAAAATTCCACGAAGGACACGTTGGTTATCATATTAAACACTCGCCCCATTTGCTTTCTTATCACGATTGGCTTAAATATATTGAATTTATGAAATCTAAAATCAAATAAATTTCGACAAAAACCGCCTCAGGACAAAAATCCTGAAGCGGTTTTTAATTACACAATCATAGGAACAAGCTCATAAACTATTATTCCAACCAAAGCGGATATACCGATTAATCCGATAGCAGGAACCTTCTTCTTGAAAACAAGCTTGGAAAACGCGAGTATCATCAACAAAATTGCAAGAACGATTATTGCATTATAATCAACCGCAATACTCTTTAAAGAGCCGAAAATGTTAGCGAAAATCATATAAATTCCCGTTGCGATTATAACACCTACAATGGCGGGCTTTAATCCAACGAGAGCGGCATTAAAATATTTATTTTCAACCGCTCGGCTCAAAGCCTTCGTTATGAGAATTATAACAATAAAAGAGGGCAATGCAACAGCGAAGGTTGCGATAAAAGAGCCGAGAATTCCCGCCTGATCGCTTCCGATATAGGTTGCGAGGTTTATCATAATTGGACCGGGGGTTGATTCGCTGACCGCTATCATATAAGAAAGCTTTTCATCAGTTATCCATCCAAAAGAAAGCACAACATCACGAATGAGGGGAATCGCGCCATAGGCACCACCGAAGGAAAAGCATCCAACATAGAAAAAGCCCAAAAAGAGCTCAACAAGGGCTGTTATCATTCTTCGGCACCGCCCTTCTTCTTATCTATCGCAATAAATAAAACAAGGTTTATCGCCGCCATTATGAGGCAGAGCGCAATAGAAGAAAACCCGATAGCAAAGATATTTATAAGCATCATTGCTATAAACGTTGCGCCAAGATAGCATTTTGCACGCAAGGTTTTGCCCATCTTTTTAATCATGCCTATTCCAACCTTTGCAATAAGCAGACCAACGCCGATTTTTATGCCCTTGAATGCGCTTCCTATAAGGGGCAATTCGAGGAAATTATCAAGGAA
>JAZORV010000368.1:0-12760 GCA_045656785.1 Acutalibacteraceae bacterium
TCCGACTTGTTGACATTTCTTTTATAAAGACTATAATTGAGGGCGAAAAAGCAAAATTGCTTTTTTGGATGAAAAATGAAAAAATTTTAATTATGCAAAATTTGAGGTGGGGCAAATGTTAAAGCTTTTCAGAAAAAGGGACAGGCTTGAAACAAACTTCAACAACGCGGAAATTATGGCAGAGGAAAAGAACATTATCCGATGCTATAATAAAAATGCGGGACATCCGATAAAAACTCTATTCGGTTTTTATGCGAGGCATAAGGGCGCGATGATTCTTTCAACGTTGTTTTTTGTTCTTAAACAGGCGCCCGTTAGCATTCTTTTGCCGATAATAACCTCGAATATTATTGATGTTGCGGTTCAAAAACCCGAAAACGCGGTTGAGCTATTTATTTTGAACGGTTTTTTTGCGCTTGGCATTATTCTTTTTAATGTTATTACAAACACCTTCCATCTGGTTGCCTTTAATAAGGCGAAAAGGGCGGTTGAGGCGAGCCTTCGAGGCGCAATGGTTAGAAAACTGCAGCAGTTAGCCATTAAGTTCCATAAGGAAACTGCTTCGGGAAAAATTCAATCCAAAATAATGCGCGATGTTGAGGCGGTTGAAGGGCTTTCGGCACAGGTCTTTACATCTTTCGTTTCTATAATATTTAATTTTATAACCGCCCTTTGCATAATTCTTTATAAGAACGTAACGGTATTTTTTATCGTTCTTATTGCCGCTCCGACGGCGGCATTGCTTCTTCGATTTTTCCGAGGCAAAATCAACCAAACCAACACCGATTTTAGAAAAGGCATGGAAAAAACCTCCTCCGAGGTTATGGAAATGATAGAGCTAATCCCCGTAACCAAGGCGCACGCGCTCGAGGAACAGGAAATCTCAAAGCTGACAAACGAGGTTACCGACGTTGCCAAAAAAGGCTATAAGATGGATTTTGTTCAGGGAATGTTCGGCGCAGCAGTTTGGATAACCTTCACTATTTTCCAAATAGCCTGCCTTTTTACAACCGGCTCCATGGCGCTGGAAGGTCTTATCAGCATCGGCGAAATAACCCTTTATCAATCCTACTTTAATTCAATAATTAATCAGATATCGGCCATTCTGGGGCTTATTCCCGCAATAGTTAAGGGAACGGAATCGATAACATCTATCGGCGAGATAATCAACGATGGCAACATTGAGGATAATGAGCCGAAAGAAAAGCTCAAGGACCTTCGCGGCTCCTATGTTTTTAAAAACGTTAAGTTTAATTATGATGAAAATACTCCTGTTTTAAGAGGTCTCGATTTAGAGGTCAAGGAGGGAGAAACTATTGCCCTCGTTGGAGAATCGGGCTCGGGCAAGTCAACTATTCTTAACCTTGTTATTGGCTTTAATCTCCCCGATTCGGGCGAGGTTTTGATAGATGGCAAGAGCTCAAAGGAGATAAATTTGCAGTCTTATCGCAGATATATTTCGGTTGTTCCGCAGAATACTGTCCTTTTCTCGGGCACGATAAGGGAAAATATAACTTATGGCCGACCCGACATCAGCGAGGAGGAGCTGGGATACGTTATTGATATGGCGAAGCTGCGTTCGGTTGTTGATAAGCTCCCATTCGGGCTCGATACTAAGGTTGGAGAGCATGGAGGTAAGCTTTCGGGCGGACAGAGGCAGAGAATTTCCATTGCGCGAGCCATAATCAGGCATCCAAACGTTATTATATTCGATGAGGCAACAAGCGCCCTCGATACCGCAACAGAGCGCGAGATTCAAGAGGCAATAAATAACCTTTGTATCGGCAGAACAACCTTTATCGTTGCGCACAGATTATCAACCATCCGCTCGGCAGATAGGATAGCAGTTATAAAAGAGGGAAGATGCGTTGAAATCGGAACCTATGATGAGCTGATGGAGAAAAAAGGCGAGTTTTATAAATTAAAAGAATTGCAGTCGTAATAAAAAAGGCTCGAGAAAGGAGACACTCCGTAAGGAAGCGTCTCCTTTTCTTGCATATAAAAATGACACTTTCAAGTTTGAAAGTGTCATAGTGGGTTACACACTTTGAAATAATACCTATCTCAAGAGCAAACATATTAAGAGGTATTGATGCCTGATAATCAATGGATTTTAAGATTTATTTAAAAGTTTAGACTGCCTATATTGTTCGGCTTCAGGTATATCTATCCACTCAACAGTTTTATCAAAATTCTTTCGGACTTCTGTTTTGATTTCATCCAAAGAGACTGTAAAGAATTCTCTACGTGTATTAATTTTATTTAATTTTTTGGATTCAAAAGCATTATGTAAGGCAGTTTCTAACCCAGGTGCATCCTCTGTAAAAATCATTGCGTGAATGTCAAAATTGAAAGGTACTGAAGCATCACCCAATTCATCCACACGTTCTTGAGGGTCAAGTCTTCTTGTCATACCAATTTTATAGACGTTTTCTCCAAATGCACCTATATTACTTATGATATATACATACCCTGCTTTTCGATTTGCTTCTCTGTAATCAACATCTTCAATAGCTTTAGAAGTATCATTAATTTGATTTTCTAATTGCGATTTCTTTTCCAACAATTCAACAGTTTCACCATTTTTCTCAATTTGACTTAATATCACATTAAGAGCATTTTCATAATGTGCTTGTTCTTTTTTCAGGCGTTTTCTTTCCTCTTCAATTTCTTTAAGTACTTTTGCCTCTTCACGTTCTTGTGCTCTTAATTCTTTTTGACGTTCTTTTTCTTCTTGCTTTTTCTGCTGATAATCCAATGCCAGTTTAACTTCATCAATTTTTAATCGAACATATCCTGGCGAAATACCTATTTCCATAGTTTTCCCCAATTTAGATATTTGCTCACTAATTTTTTCTATTCTTTCAATTGAACGATCTAAATTCGAAACCTTAACATTGGCAACAATATCATCACACTCAACATTAAATGCACGCAATAGCAACTTCTTATAATTGTTTACCATTGTGCGACCTTGAGCAGCGCTACCATTTACCTGCCAGTTTGTGTTACCAAAAGCAGCATTATCGTTCTTAATGCATTGTTTTTGTTTATCCCTTAATTTTTTCAATTCTTCTTTGTATAAATCAGAATTCGCAAACTCAAAAGTAGGTTTGTACAAACCATAATCCAATGCATTAATATCTACTTCAAAAACAGCTAGTTGCTTGCGCTTGTCTAATATTTCTTGATCAAGTTTGCTAATTTGTGTGTTCAAATTACCGATTTTGTCGTTGTTGTTATTTATAGTCTTATCTAAATTTGCTATTGTTGATTGCAGATTAGATATTTGTTGTTTAAGTTTCTCAATATCTCTTTGTTCAGGTAAGAGTAAACCCGTTAGTCTTTCTACTTCAGCTTGTAAAGCTTTCTCTTTTTTAGAAGGTCCAAACAATCCCATTATACTACTTCTCCTTAAAAGTTATTTTATAATCACTTGGTAAAACACCTATTTTTTAAAATTATACCATATTTTTAAACAAAGTGCAACATCGTTAGTGTACCTGTATAGTTTAACCCTCAAGGAGCAACATCGTTTTTGACGTTTTACGAAGTAAATATAACTGAGTCACCTTCCTTACGGAGGGTGTGCCGGAATCAGGGCTTTCTTTATATTCCGTAGGTTCCGTTTAAGGGGTCTTTAAAAAGACCGATTTCGGGGGTGAAAAAGGTGAAAACCATAAAGAGGATTCCAAGCGCCAAGGCTCCCGAAAACCATATCCATTCTCTGCAATCATCGTTGCCTTTATTGAGGCGGTAGTTCTGCCAAAGATAGCAAATTGCAGCGCCGATAAAGAAGATTAGGATATTGATAAAATCGATAGTATAGCCTAAAACTCCCGAATAGGTGTAAAAAATGGCGGTGATGCCAATTATTCCTAAAAGGATAGATTCAAGCTTTATTTGCCAGAAGCAACCAATCTCTTTACCGTATTTAAAGTATTCAAAAATCCCGAAAATAAAGGTTGGAAAAAAGAAAATTTTAAGATGCTCTACGGTGCTTTCATTGACGGCGGAAAATGCCGCAACTATTTCATTTTCGCCCGACCATCTGAAGGCAAAATGAAGAAGAGTTCCAAAAAGGCTTGTAAAAACGAAACCGCCTAAAAGATAAAAATTCAACTCCCGTCGGGTTTTCATATAATCAGCTCCTTTAAAACAGTATATGAAAAAAACGGGAGTTTTATTTTGATTTTATAAAATTTCTGCAGTTTTGATAAGCTCGCTATGGTATTCGAAAAAGCCTTCGCCGAAGCGCTCGTTTAAGGTATTGCAGAGAGGCTTAACGATAATATCCTCTGTATCGAAATGTCCGCAGTCGTATATCGAAATTCCAAGGTGAGCAGCATCAAGGAAAACATTGTGCTTAACGTCGGCAGTAACGAAGGCATCTGCGCCCTCTTTTGCAATTTCTTCGAGCAGGCTTCCGCCCGAGCCCGAGCAAATCGCAATCCTTTTAATTGGCTTTTCGGGGTCGCAATATTTAATGGCACCCGAGAAAATTCCTTTTAAATAAAGCCCAAATTCATCGGCGCTCATTTCTTCGGGAATTTCGCCCATTCTTGCCGCAAAAACCTCCCCTTCGGGAACGATTTTTCCAACGTTTTCAAGACCTATAAGCTCGGCTAATTTATCGTTTATTCCGCCCTCGGCCATATCGAGATTTGTGTGAGCCGAAATAACGTTGATACCCGATTTTATAAGGCGGTAAACGAGGCTTTCACAGGTAACCGATTTTAAAGGCTCAAAAATAACGGGATGATGGCTTATAATGAGGTTTGCACCGATGCTTTCGGCGTATTTAATCGCGCCTTCTGTTACGTCGAGCGCAACCACCGCGCCTTTAAATTCTTCATTTATATCGCCAACCAAAAAGCCTGCGTTATCAAAATCGCATTGGGTTTTAAATGGCGCTATAGAATCCAAAAAATCATAAATTTCTTTTAATTTCATAATATCACCTAAAAAAGGCGCGATAAAAAACCGCGCCTTAGATTATTTATTTTGCTTTTGGAAAGGAATCTTTCAATGCAACGGTTCTGTTGAAAATGAGGTTATCAGGGGTTGAATCAAGGTCCTGGCAGAAGTAGCCTTGGCGCATAAATTGATATTTTGCACCCTTATCTGCATCCTTCATAAATTCCTCAACCTTGCAGTTTTTAAGAATAACCAAAGAATCCGGGTTAAGGTTATCGGCAAAGGAGGAAACACCCTCTTCGTCCGAAGGATTTTCAACGTTGAAAAGGCGGTCATAAAGATTAACCTGAGCGTTGAGGCAATAGTCTGCGCTAACCCAATGAAGAGTTCCCTTAACCTTTCTTCCGTCGGGCGATTCGCCACCCTTTGAAGCGGGGTCATAGGTCACGTGAACTGCAGTAACATTGCCGTTTTCGTCCTGTTCGCAGGAAGCGAATTTAACGAAATATGCTCCCTTCAAGCGAACTTCTTTTTCGGGGCAAAGTCTAAAATATTTCGGAGGAGGAACTAATGCAAAATCGTCCTCTTCAATATATAATTCGCGGGTGAATTTAACTGTTCTCTTGCCAAGCTCGGGGCGGTTGGGGTTGATATCAACCTCAATTTCCTCAACCTCGCCCTCGGGGTAATTATCAACAATAACCTTTAAGGGGCGAAGAACCGCCATAGCTCTGTCGGCGTTGATGTTAAGCTCATCGCGAACACATGATTCGAGCAGAGCGTAGTCAACAACGCTGTAAGCCTTGGAAACACCGATTTTATCAATAAAAGCGCGGATGGCGGATGCGGGGAAGCCGCGTCTTCTCATTCCGCCAATAGTAGCCATTCTCGGGTCATCCCAGCCTGAAACAAGACCGTCGTTTACAAGCTTTAAGCATTTTCTCTTGCTTGTTAAGGTGTAGTTAAGGTTAAGCCTTGCAAACTCTATCTGTCGAGAAGGGTTGGGAAGCTCCAGCTTTTCCAAGAACCAATCATATAAAGGGCGATGATTCTCAAATTCCAATGAGCAGAGAGAATGTGTAACACCCTCGCGAGTATCGGATAAGGGATGCGCAAAGTCATACATCGGGTAAACGCACCATTTATCGCCCGTTCTGTGGTGGTGAGCCTTCATAATTCTGTAAATTATCGGGTCGCGCATATTGATATTTGGGGAAGCCATATCGATCTTCGCGCGAAGAACTCTCTCTCCGTTTTCGAATTCGCCTGCGGTCATTCTTCTGAAAAGGTCGAGATTTTCCTCAATTGAGCGATTTTTATAAGGGCTCTCTTTTCCGGGTTCGGTTAAGGTTCCTCTATATTCCTTTATCTCGTCGCCCGAAAGATCATCAACGTAGCCGAGGCCTCTTTCGATAAGCTTAATAGCGCAATCATAGATAAAATCGAAATAATCCGAAGCAAAATAAACGTTATCCCATTTATAGCCAAGCCATTCGATATCCTCTTTAATGGCATCAACGTATTCGGTGTCTTCCTTTGTGGGGTTGGTGTCATCAAGGCGAAGATTACATTTGCCACCGTATTTTTCGGCAGTTCCGAAATCTATGCATATAGCCTTAGCATGGCCAATATGAAGATAACCATTAGGCTCGGGAGGAAAACGGGTTTGAACATGAGGGTAAACCCCATTTGCTAAATCCTCATCGATAAAATCATGAATAAAGTTGGAAGGCAGACCTTCCGCCAATTTAATTTCTTCCATTTAAGGTTACTCCTTAATTTTTAAAATATTCGATAGCGCGATTAATTCTCTCGGCGCATTTATCTTTCCCCAAAACCTTCATAATGCTGCAAAGGTCGGGAGTGTTCTGCCTGCCCGTGATGGAAATTCTGATAACTGTGCTTATATCTCCTGCGCTGCCCTTGAAGGCATCGGGATTGGCTTTATATTCCTTTGTTTCTGCAGCAAAGCCGAGGGCAGGGCAGATGGATTTGATTCTATTGAACCATTCTTGCTTATCATCTGCGGGATCATAAACCGCTAAATACGCCTCAAGCGCTGCCGCAGCATCGGATTTGGCAATTTTTTCGGGAAGCTCGAGGTTTTCCTCATAAAGCTCATCGAAGAAATATGCCGAATAAACCTTTGCTTCATCCCATTTTGCGATATCCTTTCGAGGCTTTGGAACGTCTCTGTCGATAGAGAAGATACTTTTTGTATATTCGGGGTCGCGGCTTAAAAGCTCGAAATACTTGGGATCAAATTCCTTTGCCCAAACCATAAGCTTTTCTGCAACCTCTTCACCTGAAAGCTTAGATACGATGCCTTTGCTAACGTCTATCAGCTTATCCCAATCGAAAAGCGCGCCCGAAACGCTCATTTTTTTGAGGTTAAATTTGAATTTGCGGTAATCCTCCGATGGATTCGCTCTTCTCCAATCCTCAAAATCGGAGTTTGCAATAGTCATAAGATATTCAACAACGCTATTTGCAAGGAAGCCCTGCTCGAAGAAGAAATGAACTGCGGCTTCGGGGTCTTTTCTCTTTGAAATCTTGCGTTTTGCTCCGTTTTCGGATTTCATAATGGGGCTTAAATGCGCATATTTCGGAGGCTTAAAGCCTAAAAGCTTGAAGAGCTGAAGATGCTTTGGTGTTGAAGAAATCCATTCATCTCCGCGCATAACGTGGGTTGTGTGCATAAGATGGTCGTCTATCGCGTGGGCAAAATGGTAGGTCGGGATTCCATCGCTTTTAAGAAGAACAAAATCCTCATCGTTTTCGGGCATCTCGATTTTGCCCTTAACGCCATCGTCAAAATAAACGCGGTTTTCTTCATTTCCGGGAGAGCGCAAGCGGATAACAAAGGGAACGCCCTCTTCTATTTTTGCGATGGCTTCCTCTGCCGATAAGTTTCTGCATTTTGCATATTCTCCGTGGTATCCGGTTCTAACCTTGGCAGATTCCTGCTGGGTTCTTGTTTCGTCAAGCTCCTCGGCAGTGCAAAAGCAAGGGTATGCAAGCCCTTCTTCTATCAGTTTTTTAACATAGGTTCTATATATCTCGGCGCGCTCGCTCTGCTTATAGGGGCCATATACACCCTTTTGCTCCGAGCCCGAAATAAAGCCTTCATCTATTTCGATTCCAAAATTTTTAAGGCCCGAAATAATATCTTCTATTCCGCCTTCAACCTCGCGCTTTTTGTCGGTGTCTTCGATTCTCGTGTAGAAAACGCCTTCGGTTGATGTTGCGGTGATTCGATTAACGAGCGCTGCAAAAAGAGTTCCCAAATGAAGGTATCCCGTGGGGCTCGGGGCGATTCTTGTAACCCTTGCGCCCTCTTTAAGGCCTCTTGCAGGATAAAGCTCCTCCCAATATTCGGTGGATTTTTCAACGTCCGGCAGGCATACTGCCGCTAATTTTTTTAAGTCGTTCATAGTGTCTCCTAAAAATTTATTTAAGCAATTTATTTAATTCTTCCATGAAGGTATTAATGTCCTTAAACTGGCGATAAACCGAGGCAAAGCGCACGTAAGCAACCTCGTCGAGTGCCTTGAGCTTTTCCATAGCAAGCTCTCCGATTCTCGTGGAGGTAACCTCGCGGTCGAGAGTATTCTGCAAGGTGGCTTCAATTTCATCAACGATTCTTTCCATCATCTGGATAGAAACGGGGCGCTTCTCGCAAGCGTGACGAATGCCCGAAAGGAGCTTCTGGCGGTTAAATTCCTCGCGAGTCTTGTCCTTCTTAACAACGTATAAGGGCAAGCTTTCAATTATCTCATAGGTAGTAAAGCGCTTCTGGCAACTCATGCATTCTCTGCGCCTTCTGATTTTTTCTCCCTCTTCTGTTGGCCTTGAATCGATAACCTTGCTTTCTTCAAATCCGCAATATGGACATTTCATTTCCTGATACCTTCCTTTTTGAGCATTTCATCTTGTCTTTTCATTCTTTCTCAATACTTATAAAGATATAAATATATAGTTTATAATACCACAAAAAAGCCCTCAATGCAATAGCATTAAGGGCAAAATATAGTATTTTTTAGCGTTTTTTTAAGGCAAAACCACCATATCTCCGAGTTCGAAAATATAATCCCCAAGTTTAAGCATTTTTGCAAGCTCCAGGCCATCCTTGGGGGCTTTTTTGAAGCAGGTCTTAATAGAGGGAACGTTTCCGGCGTAGTGTAGGTCTTTTCCGCCAACCTTGATTCCGGGGTGTTCTTTAGCAAACATAACCGCGTCTCCCGGCCTTGCATTATGCGCCGCCATATTGAAAACCTCGATTCCATCGAGATGCTCCGTGTAGTTTCTTTCCATATTGTCGCGGAATGGGTGCGCCTGCAAAACGATGGTCTTTTCTTTATCTACCGAAGCATAAAATTCAGCGATTCCTTTATCTAAATGGCGATGAATATTTCTTATAACATCTTCATCAACGCCATAAACGAGATAGTCGTTTGCGTTCTCGGTGAAACGAGCTTCAGCGGCAAGATAAACCGTCATTCCGTATTTTTTTGCGGCGTCACAAAGCTCGTTATAGCCCTTCATATAATGCTCGAGCCAGTCGTCCTCCGAAAAAGATAGGGCGCAGGGGTCGATATGATTAGTCAGGGTTACGGCATCGAAGCCGTGGCTATGATAAATTTCAATAGCTTCCTCGGGAGTGACGGTAGCGCAGCGGCTGACGGGCTTCGTGTGGAGATGAAGCTCAATTTTAAAGGGGTATTCGTTTAAAAGCTGAGATTTAATGTCCATATCAGTTCATCCTTTTCAAAAATTTAGCCAAAATAACCGAGAAAATATAGAAAATTAGGTTCGCTATTATAACCGCGGGGCCTATCTGCAAATTGAAAATAAGCGCCGCGAAAAAGCCGATTATAAAGCAGATTATTGAAATGAGCGCCGAAAGAATAACAACGCTCTTAAAGCTTGAGCGCAGGCGCATAGCAGTCAAGGGGGGGAAGATGATAAGCCCTGAAATGAGGATTGCTCCCATAAGGCTCATTCCAACAACTATCGTAACTGCAGTCAAAAGGGATATGAGAACGTTATAAAGATTAACTCTGATTCCCGTCGCCTTTGAAAAGCCTTCATCGAAGGTAACTGCAAAAATTCTGTTGTAGCAGACTATGTAAAGCCCAATAGTAACTGCCGAAAGAATAAGACTTATTATAAGGTCTTTATCGGTTATGGTGATGAGGGATGCCGAGCCAAAAAGACTCGAGCAGGCATCTGCCGCAGTTCCGCCCGAAAGGGAGAAAATAACAGTTCCGATAGCGAGCGCGCCCGTCGATACAACCGCCACAGCCGCATCCGAATTTATATGGCTTCTTTCGTTTAGCTTTAGGATAAAAAATGCCGCGATAATAACTATCGGAATGGCGATTTCCAAGGTGTGCCCCGCCGCAAGCCCTAATGCCGATGCCACCGCCAGTGCACCATAGCCTACGTGAGAAAGACCGTCGCCAATCATTGAATAGCGCTTCAAAACGAGGCTTACTCCTAAAAGCGCCGCGCAGATGGATACCAACACTCCAACGATAAGCGCGGTTAAAACAATTTCTCTGATCTGAGGATTTGAGAGGAGATTAAAAAGCTCAGTGATCATGGGTGTGCTCTCCTTTCTCAAATTCTTCCGCCAGATGGCTGCCGAAATATTCATCTCTTGTTCCAAAGAAAAGCTGAGTTTTCTTTATATAAAGAACGTGGCTTGCCGCCTTTGCTGCCGCAGAAACGTCGTGGCTTACCATGATTATGGTCATTCCCTCGCGGTTAAGCTCTGCGATAAGATCGTATATCTGCGCAGAAGCAAGCGGATCGAGAGATGCCATCGGTTCATCAAGCAGAAGCATTTTATGAGCCGCGCAAAGCGCTCGCGCCAGGAGAGCTCTCTGCTTTTGTCCGCCCGAAAGGGAGGTGAAGCACTTGTGTCTGAGGTCGTAAATCCCTGTTCTTTGGAGCATTTCTTTTGCTTTTTTCTTGTCCTCTTTTTTGTAAAAAACGCCTTTAGAGGAGTTAAGGAAACCCGATAAAACAACCTCTAAAACCGAGGCGGGGAAATTATTGTTTACCGATTTAAATTGGGGGAGATAACCGATATCGGAGGATTTAAATCCATTCTCATAAATTATCTCGCCCTCGCTTACTGTTTTAAGCCCTAAAAGGCCCTCAATAAGGGTCGATTTTCCCGTTCCGTTTTCGCCGATAATGAGGAGATAATCGCCTTCTTTTATGCGAAAATCGATATGCTCCAAAACGGGCTTGCCCGAATATGCCATGGATATATTTTTAATGCTTATCTGATTCATTTTAAAGCTATTTTCAGCCTTTCTGCGTTCTTTTTCATGAGGCTTAAATAGGTCTCTCCCTCCTCTAATTCTTCTTTGGAAACGTTATGGCAGGAGTGGAAAAGCAGCTTTTCTGCTCCCGTTAATTTGCATATCTTGTCTGCAACCGTGCCGGATGAAAATTCAAGGTAAAAAACCGTTTTGATGCCCTCGTTATCTATGTTTTTTTGAAGTTGATTCAAAGCGGTGAGGGTCGGCTCGGTGTCGGATGAGCAGCCGTCAAGCGCTTCAAAATGGCGAAGTCCGTAATCTTCGGAGAGATAAAGGAAGGGAAAGCGGTCGGCAAAGGCGATGCAGTCAAGCGAGCCGTTTTTTACCGTGTTTTCGAAAAGAGCGTCAAGCTCCTCTAAAGCTTTTTTATATTCCAAGAAATTCGCATCATAAGTTGCCTTGTTTTCGGGGTCTGCTTCGATTATCGCATCCGCAATTTTTTGGGATAGCTTTAGCGCATTTTTTGGTGAAGTCCAAACGTGCTCGTCCTTTGTTGCGTGGGCGTGTTCAAACTCGCTTTCGTGCTCTGAGTGGTTATGGATCAAAGGAATTTCATCGGTGAATTTAACAACCTCTATTTTCTCTTTATCGGCATTTTCGAGCATATCCTCAGCAAAGGAATCTGTGTCTCCTCCGTTGTAAATAAAAACTCCGGCAGTCTGAAGGTTTGCTATATCCTCCAGGGTCGGCTCGTACGAGTGGCTTTCGGCTCCGGTGGGCAGAAGCATAATTATCTCTGCCTTATCCTTCGCTATCTGCCTTGCGAAATCGTAGGCAGGGAATATCGTAGTAACTATTTTTAATTTTTCTTCCTTTTTGTCGGATTTTTCCGAGCCTTCATCGGAGCATCCGCCAAGAGAAAGCAACGTGGCAAGCGCTAAAATAATTGCAAAGATTTTTTTCATATTTTCTCCTTATTTTTCTCGGCAGTCTTTGCAGGTGCCGTAAATAACCGTGCTTATCATATCAATCGAAAATTCGTGTTCAAGCTGAATGTGTTGTCTTAAATGATCAATGTGTTTGCAATCGAGATGAATTAGCTTTCCGCAATTTTGGCATTTAAGATGAAAATGGTCGTGGCAGCGATGCTCACCCGTGTATTGATAAACAACCGATTTTCCGTCTGCCCCGCGGAAACGACGGATTTTTCCCTCTTCGCAAAGGTTTGAAATCTGTCTGTAAATCGTGCTTTTTCCGATGTTCTGCGCTTTTAAGCCGTCGGCAATTTCGGCAGCAGTCAGTTGACAGTTGGGCCTTTCTTTAAAAAAGCTTAAAACACCTTGCTTTTGGCGAGTTTTGTATCCGCCTTCCATTATCTTTCACCTCGAAATTGAGAATTACTCTCATATTCTACTATATTTTACCCAATTTGTCAACAAAAACACCCCCATTCGGAACGTACTCTTAAGGACAAATTGGTTTTGGAACGAAAATTCGCCATCTATCATCGCCTCAAACTTTGAAATACACAAAGTATTTCTGCAGTTTATCGGCTTCGATAGAAGAAC
>JAZORV010000369.1:0-5942 GCA_045656785.1 Acutalibacteraceae bacterium
CATCTTCCCAAAACACTACGTCAAGCGAGGAAACCTCAACTCAATAATTAAAATCAAAACAGCGCTCTTCGGGGCGCTGTTTTTCGATAAAAATAATAATTCCTCTATCATTTTCATAAAATTTATGTTAAAATAAGAAAAAAGGAGAGGAAAAATATGGAGATAAAAGAAATTTTAAGGCTCTGCGATCACACAGAGCTTTCCCCTAAAGCCACCTTTGAGGATATAAAAGCCCTCATAGACGATGGCATAAAATATGAAACAGCTTCCGTTTGCATTCCGCCGAGCTTTGTTAAAAAAGCGAAGGAATATGCAGGGGATAGGCTTAAAATCTGCACAGTTATCGGCTTCCCGAATGGTTATTCCGTTTCATCCGTTAAAGCGCTGGAAGCGGAAACGGCTGTGGATGATGGCGCGGATGAAATCGATATGGTTATAAATATCGGAGACCTCAAAGAGGGGAATTACCAAAAGATATTAAATGAAATCAATCTTATAAAAACCGCTTGCAAAGGAAGGCTTTTAAAGGTCATTATCGAAACCTGCCTGCTTTCACTGCAAGAGAAAATCAAGATGTGCGAAATAGTATCCGAAAGCGATGCCGATTATATAAAGACCTCAACGGGCTTTTCTTCGGGCGGCGCGACTCCTCAGGATATCGAGCTATTCTCGAAGCATATAAGAAACGGCAAGAAAATAAAGGCGGCTGGCGGGATAAAATCAATAGCCGATGCCGAAACTATGATAAACTGTGGTGCTAATCGTTTGGGAACGAGCAGAATAGTAAAAATAGTAAAGGAGCAAAACGATGATTCCAACGCCTCATATTGAAGCCAAAGCGGGGGATTTTGCAAAAACGGTCTTAATGCCGGGCGACCCCTTGAGAGCTAAATTTATTGCAGAAAACTTTTTGGAAGAGCCTCGCCTTGTCAACGGTGTTCGCGGAATAAATGGCTATACGGGGCTTTATGACGGAACTCCCGTCAGCGTTATGGCAAGCGGAATGGGAATGCCCTCTATAGGAATTTATAGCTATGAGCTTTATAATTTTTATGGAGTCGAGAATATTATCCGCGTAGGCTCTGCAGGCGGAATGAGCGAGAAGGTTAAGGTTCGGGATATTGTCCTCGCCCAGGGCGCTTCAACCGATTCTAATTATGCTCATCAATTTAATCTGCCGGGAACTTTTGCTCCCATCGCCGATTTCGAGCTTTTAAAAACTGCCCAAGAAATCGCAAAAGAGGAAGGAATCTCGGTTAATATAGGCAACGTTTTATCCTCCGATGTTTTTTATGGCGATAGCGAAAATATCCCCGAAATCTTTACCCCCTTAAAGGCTTGGGGCAAGATGGGAATATTGGGGGTTGAAATGGAAGCGGCGGCATTATATATGAACGCGGCAAGATTTGGCAAAAAAGCCCTCGCTATCTTAACCGTTTCAGACCATCTTATTTCGGGAGAATCGCTCCCCTCAATAGAGCGCCAGGAGTCGTTCAAGGAAATGATGCTCCTCGCTTTGAAAACTGCCAAGAAAATGGGTTGATTATTATGAAAAAATTGATAGAAGCCGCCAAAAAGGCGAGAGAAAAGGCATATTGCCCCTATTCGGGATTTTCGGTTGGGGCGGCGCTTATGACCAAAAGCGGCAAAATTTATGAAGGCGCAAATATTGAAAATTCTTCATTTTCCGCAACCGTTTGCGCCGAAAGAGTTGCGCTGTTTTCCGCTATTATTTCGGGTGAAAGAGAATTTTCCGGGGTAGCGATCGCAGGAGGTAAGGGAGATGCTTTGAATGAAGCTTGTCCGCCATGCGGAGTTTGCCGCCAAGCGCTTTCGGAATTTTGCGAAAAGGATATGAAGGTTTATATTGTGGGGGAAAATAACGTCATCGAAACAACCTTAGGCGAGCTTTTGCCCCTTGGCTTTTCGCTTTAAAAGGAGAGAATTATGCAAATTTTCGATATAATCGCAAAAAAGAGGGATGGCTATGAGCTGTCGAGAGAGGAAATAGCCTATTTTATAAAGGGCTATACAGAGGGCTCTATTCCCGATTATCAGGCGTCGGCGCTTTTAATGGCTTGCTTTTTAAGAGGAATGACGGAGGATGAAACCGTTATTTTAACCGAAGAAATGAAAAATTCGGGGGAAACTGCCGACCTTTCCTCCCTCGGGAATTTAACCGCTGATAAGCATTCAACGGGCGGAGTTGGGGATAAAACCACCCTTATCGTTGCTCCCTTGGCGGCGGCGATGGGCTTGAAAATTGCCAAAATGTCGGGCAGAGGCTTGGGTCATACAGGCGGAACTGTCGATAAGCTCGAATCAATAGAAGGCTATAAAACCTCCCTTTCTCCAAAGGAGTTTTTGGAGCAAACAGAGAAAATAGGCATAGCGGTTGTCGGGCAAACGGGAAATTTCGCCCCTGCTGATAAAAAGCTCTATGCTTTAAGGGACGTTACTGCAACTGTTAACAGCATCCCTCTCATAGCTTCGAGCATTATGAGCAAGAAGCTTGCAGCAGGCGCTGAAACCATAGTGCTGGATGTTAAATTCGGCTCGGGCGCATTTATGAAGGAGAAAACCGAGGCGGAAAAGCTTGCAAAAGAGATGGTAAAAATTGGTAATGGCTGCGGTAAAAACACCGCCGCGCTTATAACTAATATGGATGTTCCTTTGGGAAATTACGTAGGAAACCGCTTGGAGGTAAAAGAAGCGGTCGAGGTTTTAAGAAATGAATCGGCGGGCGAGCTTAAAGAGGTATCCTTATTGCTTGCGGCATTAATGCGAAGCGAGGCTTTAGGAGAGGATTTCGAAGCCTCTTTAAAAGAAGCGGAAGAAACCTTAGAAAGTGGCGCGGCTTATTCAAAATTTAAGGAATGGATAGCCTATCAAGGGGGAGATATCTCCTTTTTGGAAAACCTTGATAGCTTCGTAAAAGCCGAAAAATATGAAGAATTTAAAGCCCCATCTGAAGGTTTTATTTCGAAAATTAATGCAGAGCTTATCGGAAAAGCGGCATCAATGCTCGGCGCGGGCAGAGAAAAAATGGGGGATACCATCGATTTTTCTGCGGGAATAGTTTTCAAAAAGCAGCAAGGGGAATATGTAAAAAAAGGCGAAACGATAGCTATTCTTCAAACAAGCGAAAAAAGCTTTGAAAACGCCTTGAAATTGATGGAAGAAGCTATTATAATAAAGGATGAAAAGCCCCCAAAAGAGGAGCTTATTTATAAAACGATAAAAGGAACGTGGTAAAAATGTTTAATGGAAAAATGAAAGCAATAACCTTTAGCTATGATGATGGTGTAACTCAGGATCAGCGTCTTATCAGCCTTTTTAATAAATACGATCTTAAAGCAACCTTTAATCTCAATTCGGGGTTGCTCGGAAATGGCGGTCATCTGATCCGCGAGGATGTAACGGTGGCACACGTTAAGCCTCGCCCTGAGGAAATTAAGAATATTTATAAAGGACACGAGGTTGCAGGACACACCTTAACGCACCCCTTCCTTCCAAACCTTAGCGATGATGAGATAATCGAGCAGGTTGAAAAGGATAGGCTCGCTTTATCTGATATGGTTGAATATGAGGTTAAGGGCTTTGCATACCCTTGCGGCGGCGAAAATTATAACCAACACGTTGCCGACGTTATCAGAAACAACACAGGGGTTAAATTCTGCCGAACAATCGTATCAAGCGGAAGCTTCGATTTGCAGGATGATCTCTATACCTTCAAGCCGACCATCTATCATCATTGGGAATTTGGGAAACTCATGGAAATGGGCGAAAGGTTTATAAATCTTAAAACCGATAAACCTCAGATATTCTATATCTGGGGCCACGCTTATGAATTTGATATACATAACCAATGGGATGAATTTGAGGAATTTTTGAAGCTCATTTCCCAAAAAGACGATATCTTCTATGGAACAAATAGCGAGGTATTGCTCAGATAATTAAAAACAACCGCCCTCTTGTCGTTTAAAAGGGCGGTCTTTTGTTTGTTTTGTCAAAAATAAGCAAGTTTTTTTGGTTAAAATGCCAACTATCTTTTATGAAAAAATTCTTGTATAATGAACATATATAAAAGGAGGCAGAAATTATGAAAAAATTTATTTCCATGTTGCTATCATTCGCGATGATTATTTCTCTGTTTTCGATAGTTGATGTTTCGGCTCTCGTTGCAAAGGAAAAGTATCTTATAGATATGATAGCTTCAGGCGAAGCTGTTTTGAGCGATGAAAGCAATTATACCAAATATCAATGCGATAGCGCAGTACAAGGGGGGAGTACCCCGGAAGGCACAGTTCGCATAGGCAACGGAACCGAATCGGGATATACCGAGTATTCAAAAGGCTTCCGATATCATGCGGCTTCCGGCGGCTCTGCGAGAAGCATTACCTTCACTATGCCGGAAGGCTATAACACCTTCTCGGGCGTTGCGGGCGTTTGTATGCACGTTCCCGGTGTTGCTTCAGGCTCGGAAGCGCATTACTGCGAAGCATGTTACGTAACAGTAACCGTTAATAGCAAGTCGGCATATAATTCAGGCGAAATAAAAATTAAAACAGGATATCAATTCACTGTTCGCGCAAATCCGGGAAGCAACGTTATTTTAAGCGTTATTAATCCAACTTCTAATGGCTATTATAATCATATTATCTTTGGCGATCCCAAGATATCTTACCAGGAATATCCCGATATCGAAATCAACTTCGATAAGGATATCTATCGCTCGGGAGAAACCGTAAACGCTTCCGTTGCTGGAACAGCGGACCCCAATAGCTATTCTCTTGAGTGGACTCTTGATGGCGCTAAGATTGAAAATAACGGACTTAACTATACCATCAAATCCGAGGATATGGGAAAAACCATTAAGCTTACGGCTTTTGATAAATCGGGAGCGGTCATTTCTTCAAACGAGCGTTTCTTAAGTAAGCTCACAGTTGTTTCTATCCAGACTGAAACCGGTAAGGATGTAACCAGCAAAACCGATTATATCGATGCTGATTTCAAGGTAGTTGGAAATGAGCAGTATAACAACAAGGTTATGTATGATGGCTTAACCGAAATCAGAGGCCGCGGAAACACCTCTTGGGGCTTCCCGAAAAAATCCTATAAATTAAAGCTCGATAAGAAAACCGACTTTTTCGGCTTCGGCAAAAATAAGCATTGGGCTTTGGTTGCTTGCTATTGGGATGAGAACTTCCTTCGTAATAAGATGAGCTATGACCTCGGCGGAGAAATGGGTATTAACTATGCTGCCTCCGAATGGGTAGATGTTTATCTTAACGGCAACTATCACGGTGTTTACATCCTCGTTGAGCATACAAGAGTTGATGAGGACCGCGTTGATATCTATGATTGGGAAGGAACAGCAGAGGATGTAGCCGAAGCTATTTATGATGCCAATTCAGATAAAATATCAGACGATGGTGATTTCGCCGACTATATGAACGAAAATATGGCTTGGATTACAAGCGGCAAGGTAACCTATGAGGGCAATACCTATACTATTTCCGATTATTATGAGGATGAACTCCCCAGCATAAACGGAGGATATCTATTAGAGCTCGATACCCATGAGGACGAGGTTTCAAACGTTAAAACGAGTTCTAATCTTAATATAAATATCAAAAGCCCCGAATTCTGCAAAACCAACACCGAAATGCTGACCTTTGTTGACGAATATCTGCAGGCGGTTGAGGATGCTTGCATTTCTCGAGATTATACAACTATGTATAAGGGCAAAAAGGTCCGCTATACCGACCTTTGCGATCTCGATAGCATGGTTAAATGGTGGATGGTAAACGAAGTATTCTTTAACTGGGATGCGGGTTATAACAGCAACTTTATGTATAAGGATATAGATGGCAAATTGATGTTCGGTCCCGTTTGGGATATGGATATCACCGCCGCAGGCTATGGAACGTCTTATCTTT
>JAZORV010000370.1:0-3764 GCA_045656785.1 Acutalibacteraceae bacterium
TCGGGAGATAAGATAACGCTTGCCGGCACAACTCTGCAAATAGCCATTAACCCCGATATTGCAGGAAACTCGGCAGTTTCTGATAATTCAATTAAAACTTGCAGGCTCGCTGCTCTTTTTATATTAACTGCTTTTCAGATCCTGGCTTTTGGTGCACTTCTTATAGGAAACGTTGTTTCTCCGCTTTATTGCACCATCAGTTTTTTGAGCATAATCGCAACCGAATGGATATATGTTCCTATAAGAGGTTTTAAGAGCAACGTTGGAGTTGAGCTTACTGCATTTTTCTTAACAAGTATCGGCTTTTGCATGTGCGCGAATGTTGGAGAAGAAGCTATTTTTAAGCAGACTATTATGTTTTTTGTCGGCTTTATCGGGTTTATTTTTCTTTCCTTGCTTTTAAAAAAGCAAAGCATAATTGAAAGTTTAAGAATCCCCGTTATGACGATAGCAATTTTGCTTTTCATCGCAAATATTTTCATGGGAGTTTATGTGAACGGTGCTAAAAACTGGATCGCAATAGGTCCCGTTTCCTTCCAGCCTTCGGAATTCATAAAGGTGGCTCTCGTTTTTGTCAGCGCTTGCGCATTAGATAAAATGCTTCAGCTTAAAAATCTGATAACCTTTTTGGGATTTACCTTCTGTTGTCTTTTATCCCTTGCAATTATTCGCGATTTTGGAACTGCAATCGTTTATTTTACCGCACTCATTATCATCCTCTGCTTAAGGCTTTGCGACGTTAAATTCATTGCCCTTCTTTGTGGCTCAGCGGCTCTTTGCGCTTTTATTGCAATAAAGATATTTCCATATATTTCCCAACGCTTCCAAACCTACGGAAAGGCTTGGGAATATGCCTCGGCTGAAGGCTACCAGCAAGCGCAAACCATGATGTCGGCAGCTTCCGGCGGGCTTTTCGGATTAGGCATTGGTAACGGTTCTCTTTCAAACGTTTCCGCCGCCGATACAGACCTTGTTTTCGGAATAATAGCCGAAGAAATGGGGCTTATATTCGCTTTGCTGGCGGTTATTTGCTTTGCACTTTTCACTATTTATTCGGGAATTCTTATAACGCGGACAGGCTCTATTTATTACGCCATAACCGCATCAGCCGCCTCGGGAATTTTTATCATTCAGGCAATTCTCAATATTTTCGGCTCGGTTGATTTGCTACCCTTAACGGGAGTTACTCTCCCCTTCATCAGCAACGGAGGCTCATCTATGATTGCTTCCTGGCTGCTTTTAAGCTTTATAAAAGCCTCGGGATCTCAGCTTATTAAGATAGATAAAAGCGGAGGTGGAATAAAATGAAGAAATTATCTCTTCGCGCAGTTTTTATGAGCTTTTTATCCGCTGCATTTATTTTCGGTCTTGTTGTTTTTTGTGTTATTTATTTCACCTTTGCCGATAACTGGGTTCTCCATCCGACAAACAATCACATCTATAAAAACGGTGAGTTTTCGGGTGGCGGAGCCGTAACCGATACAAACGGAGTTATGCTGTGCGAAACGGTTGATGGTCAAAGAGTTTTCAATAAGGATAAAACCATCCGAATGGCAACGCTTCATGCGGTTGGCGATGCAAACGGATTTATAAGTTCGGGCGCGCAAACAGCTTTTAGAGAAGAGCTTTCGGGTTATAGCAAAATCACAGGTTTATTCCCCTTAGGAAGCGCAAGCAACAATATCAGGCTTACGATTGATGCCGAAGTCTCTGCAACTGCTTTAAATGCGCTCGGAGCCTATAACGGAGTTGTTGGGGTATATAATTATAAAACAGGCGAAATCATTTGTATGGTAAGCTCCCCGACTTATGACCCCGAAAGCGAGGAAGACACAAACAAGGCGATAGAAGGCGGCTATGAGGGCGTTTTTATGAATCGCTTTTTAGCCTCGACCTATGCACCCGGATCAACCTTTAAAATAGTTACTGCGGCAGCCTCCATAGAAACATTTCCCGATGCTTATGAGAGAACCTACACCTGCCGCGGCACCTGCACTCTCGGCGGAGAAGAGGTTAAATGCACGGGGTATCACAATGATATTTCCCTCAAGGATGCTTTCGCGGTTTCCTGCAACTGCTATTTCGCAAGCCTCGCGGTTGATTTGGGTAAAGAAACAATGACGGAATATTCCGAAAAATTCGGCTTTGGCGAGGATTTTTCCCTCGATGGAATCGAAGCGGCAAAAAGCAGCTATGATGTTGAAGAAGCGAGGACGATTGAGCTTGGATGGTCGGGAATCGGACAATATACCGATATGCAAAATCCTCTGCAATATCTCACCTCCATCGGCGGAATTGCAAACGGAGGAACTCCCATTAAGCCTTATTTTATTTCCGAAATAACCAACAGCTCGGGAAGGTCACTTAAAATTGGGCGCGACACCAAGCTTGATGATGTCTGCGAAGCCGATACCGCAGAGAAGCTTTCAGAGCTTATGGCGGGCGCAACAAAAGTTACCTACGGCGGAAAGGAGTTTTTCGGCGGAATGGACGTTCGCGGAAAAACAGGAACTGCCGAATGGGGCGATGAAAAAACCGTGCCACACGCTGAATTTGTCGGCTTTTCTGCAGATGAGGATTACCCCTTCGCTTTTATAGTTGTTGTTGAAAAAGGCGGAAGCGGAAACTATATTGCAAAAAGCATTGCAAATCAGGTTTTGCAAGCTGCCAAAGCTTCATACGATAAAAATTAATCTGAAAGGATTTGATGAAAATGAATATTAGAAAAATTAACTGTCCCTTCAAAAATGGCTCTCCTCTGCTTCAAAATCGTTCACATTGCTTTTCGATACGCTTAGATATTGAGGCTGACGGATACTATGATTTAAAAATCGAATATTTCCATGACACCTGGGATAACTGGTTAGACACCACCGTTTTCTACCCTGACGGAACAAGCCTCGACTATATGCCCTGCCTCCCTCACGGAAGAACTTCGGTTACTCTCCCTTATTATTTCAAGGCAGGAATCAACACCTTGGTTTTAAAGCATTCCTTCAAAAATGATATTACTATATACGACGTTTCGCTTTTAGAAAAGGCAAAACAAAAATCCGAGCTTTCCCCAAATTTTGAAACGCTTTTTAAGGACGATCAAAAGGAATTAAAAACCCTCCTCAAATCCTTTGATGGAGAGCTTTTAAAGATTGAAACGGAAAACGGCGAAATTGGATTTTCTTCCTCAAGCGTTGAACCCGTTAAATATTATGGCGGATTCAGACGACATCATAAGAGCGTTATTATCAATAAAGCCGATGCCTTGGCTTTGGGCGAAGGAAATCACACTCTTAAATTCCTTCTCTCCACAGGCGAGACCTTAAAATACACCTTAACCATTGCCGAGAGAAAAAGCTATGAGCTTGAAATCATTAATTTTAATATCGGTTGCGCTAATTCGACCCTTATAAAGCTCCCCAACGGAAAGCATTTGCTTGTTGATTCATCGAATGATTTGCGCTGCAAAACAGTTATTCTCCCTTATCTCAATAAGCATAATATAAACGTTGACTATTATCTTTTAACCCATTTCCATTCCGACCATTGGGGCGGACTTGATGAAATCTGCAAGCTTTACGGTATAGAAAAGCCGAACGAAGAAAAAATCGCTGAGCTCATTAAGGGAGAAAATAAGGATAGGCTCGATTATCTCAAAAACTTCCGTTATCTTGATTCAACTATGCTTCGCTTCTATGATGAGCTTGGCGATATCTGGGATTTGGGCGGTGCTAAAATCACCATACTCAACAGCCGATTTGATGAAAACG
>JAZORV010000371.1:0-5325 GCA_045656785.1 Acutalibacteraceae bacterium
CCGAGATTTTTAACCGCCAAAAGCCCAAAGCTGATTCCGTTTTCATTACATTCAAAATTCCATGAACACAAATTAATATCGGGCGAAAGAATCTTATATCCCATTCTTTCGCATTCCTTTAGATATTCATTAAGCTTTGAAGGAAAATCCAGAACGCTTGTAAGGAGAGCTGCCATATATTCTTTTGGATAATGGCATTTAAGATAGGCTGTTCGAAAGGAGACGTGCGCGTAAGCTGCGGCATGCGCCTTATTAAAGGCATAGGAAGAAAACTGAGTTATTTCTTGGAATAGCTTATTGGCTGCTTTTTCGCTGACTCCCCTATTTATAGCGCCTTCTATTACAACGTTACCATCCTTATCCTTCTCGCCATAAATAAAAGCTTCTCTTTCTTTTCTTAAAACATCATGCTTCTTTTTAGACATAGCTCTGCGAACTATATCAGCTCGGCCTAAAGAATAGCCTGCAATATTTCTAAAAATCTGCATAACCTGCTCTTGATAAACTATGCATCCATAAGTAACGTCCAAAATCGGTTTAAGCAGCTCGGTATCGTAGGTTATCTGCTCTTTATTATGCCTGAAATGAATATATTTCGGGATATATTGCTTAGGTCCCGGGCGGTAAAGAGAAATGATTGCGATAAGGTCCTCAATATTTTCAGGCTTCATCGAACGAAGCACAGATCTCATTCCTGCCGATTCATATTGAAAAACACCGCAGGTATCACCGCTTGCCATCAGTTTCAAAGTTTTTTCATCATCCAAAGAAATGCCTTCGATATCAAAATCGGGTTGATTTTTTCTTATATTCTTCTGAGCATCATCTATAACCGTAAGATTACGAAGACCCAAAAAGTCCATTTTAAGAAGGCCTAATTTATCAAGGTTAGTCATAGTATATTGAGCAACTACAACATCATCACTTGTTGCAAGAGGAACATATTCAGAAACAGGTTTATCCGTTATAACAACTCCTGCGGCATGGGTTGAAGCATGGCGAGGCATACCCTCGATTCTTTTTGCCATATCGAGGATTCTTTTAACTTCTGGGCTGTTATCATATTTTTCCTTTAGCTCTGCGCTTTCCTCAAGCGCCATATCAACAGAATAACTCATTCTCGGAATAAGCTTCGCAACAGAATCGCAAAGCTGATAAGGAAGAGCCATAACTCTGCCGACATCCCTAACCGCCGCGCGAGGCTTGAGGGTTCCGAAGGTTACTATCTGCGAAACGAAGTCCTCGCCATATTTTGAAATAACGTAATCAATAACCTCCTGCCTTCTTACATAACAAAAATCTATATCAAAATCAGGCATGGAAACTCTTTCGGGATTAAGAAAACGCTCGAAAAGAAGGTTATATTTAATCGGGTCAATTCCTGTTATGCCGATTGTATATGCAGCAAGGCTTGCCGCACCGGAGCCTCTGCCCGGTCCAACGGGAATATTCTGAGCTTTCGCAAAATTAACAAAATCAGCCACTATTAAATAATAATCGGTGTAGCCCATTTTAATAATAACATCAAGCTCATATTCAAGCCTTTCGATATATTCTTTAGGCGGCTCACCCTTAAATATATTTCTCAGCCCTTCAAAGCATTTTTCACGAAAAACCTCTGTATGATTCCTATTTCCAAGGTCAATATAAGGAAGCTTTATCTTGCCAAATTCAAAATTAAAGTTGCATTTTTCTGCAATTTTAACAGAATTCTCAATAGCCTCAAGGATGTTTTGAAAAAGCTCCGCCATCTCTTCGGAGGATTTAAGATAAAATTCATCGGTTGAAAAAGATAGGGGGTTATCCTCTTCTAAAGTGTGGTTGGTTCCGATGCAGATAAGAATATTTTGCATTTCGGAATCCCGGCGATTGGTATAATGAACGTCATTAGTAGCAACAATAGGTATTCCCGTTTCATGAGAAAGACGCAAAAGAAGAGGATTTATCCTCATTTCTTCGGGATAATTATGATTCTGAAGCTCTAAATAATAATTGCCATCGCCAAATATTTCGAGATGCTCTAAAGCAGCGTTTTTAGCTCCTTCATAGTCCCCTGCGAGAAGCTTTGAAGGAATTTCCCCTGCAAGGCAAGCGGAAAGAGCAATAAGCCCCTCACTTTTTTCTCTAAGCAAATCTTTATCTATTCTCGGCTTAGAATAAAAGCCCTCGGTAAAACCTTTTGAAACAAGAGAAATTAGGTTCTTATAACCTATCTCATTCTTACATAAAAGAATAAGATGGTTATATGCTCTGTCTTGCCCTCTTTCCTTATCAAATCGGCTTTTTGGAGAAACATAAACCTCGCAGCCGATAATCGGCTTTATACCGTTGGAAACGGCTTTATCATAAAAATCAACGGCGCCAAACATAACGCCGTGATCAGTGATAGCGATCGCCTTCTGCCCATTATTTTTTGCAGCATCAATAAGCTCGCCTATGCGGCAAGCTCCATCGAGCAAACTATATTCTGTGTGGACGTGAAGGTGAACGAAATCCATGTTATTCGCCTTTCAGATTATCCGCTATTTCAATAATTTTATTCAAGCGGTGATTGAGCCCCGAGCGAGAAAGACCGCAGAGCTTTGTTAACTCATTTAACGACATTTCGGGATTTTCCTTCCTTAAAAGAGCTACTTCTTTCAGCTCCTCCGAAAGATTCTCGAATGCGCCGCGTTTAATAAGAAGGGTTATTGCGCGATTCTGCCTGACTGCGGCATTAACCGTTTTGCCAATATTAGCCGTTTCGCAGTTTTTGATTCTATTAACCTTATTTCTCATATAGTTAGTCATCGCAACATCAATAACCTCGAGCGCTTTCTTGGAATCACCTAAAAGCGCCAAAAAATCAGATACTCGTTCGTTGCCTTTAAAATAAACAACGAAATAATCTCCCCTTTTAGAAATTCCGGCTTTAAGCTGTTTTGTTGCAAAAAGAGCTTCGAGGGAAATAGCAACTGTTTCAAATTTTGTTTTGATTTCGGCATGGAAGCTTTTATTCGGGTCAGTTATAGTTCCTCCCGTTAAAAAAGCGCCTCTCATAAAAGAATCAAAACAGCTTTCACAAGAAATAACGTCAGTTATATATTGAATGGTGATAAAATCCGCATAAATCTTTCCAACATTAATAATATCGCCCTTTAATGCGAAATTACCTTTATGCATAATCCTTTCGGGGCGAAATCCATATATGGAGCGAATAAGCCTTTCTGCCTTATCGGTTATCTCCTTAATATCCGAATAAAAGAAAATATCATCATTGGAAAAATTCCGGCTAAGCAAAAACATACCATATAGCTCGGCATATTCGCAACAACCGGAAATTTTAATTTTGCATAATTCAGTTTTTAATTCAGCTGAAAATGACATTTATCTTCTCCTGCTTATTTTTCAATATCTCTATGGCTAACGGTAACATCATATCCCAAGCTTTTTAGAAAAGAATAAATCTCCTCAGCAATTGTTACGGAACGATGCTTTCCACCGGTGCAACCAACTGCTATCACAAGGCGACTCTTTCCTTCCTTGGCATATAAAGGAACGGAAAACTCGAGAAGGTTTAACACCTTTTTAAGGAATTCTTGACTTTCCTCCGCTTCCATAACATAGTTTTTAACACATTCCTCAAGACCTGTATGCTCCCTTAATTCTTCAATATAAAAAGGGTTTGGAAGACATCTGACATCAAAAACAATATCCGCTTCAAACGCCGAGCCATATTTATTCCCATAAGAAAGACATTGAATTTTCATTGAGTTATTTTTATTATCAAGGAAAATATCTAAAATTTGGCTTCGAAGCTGTTTTACGGAAAGAAGCGTCGAATCAATAACGTAATCCGCCTTATTCTTAATAAACTCAAGGCGATTTTTTTCAATAGAAATAGCCTCGGAAATTGATATATTAGAAGCCGCCGCCAAAGGATGAACCCTTCTGTTTTCGCGATATCTTCTGATAAGCTCGGCTTCAGAAGCATCCAAAAAGAGAACCTTGGGAGAGATTCCCTCTCGTTTTATGGCTTCGAGAGTTTCATTTATTTCATTGAACATTTCGCCGCCGCGAAGATCGGTAACAACTGCTATTTTTGAAAGCTCGTCCTGTCTTGAGCTAAGGTCGATAATAGCCGGAATAAGAACGGGAGGAAGATTATCGATAAGATAATAGCCGATATCCTCGAAAACATCTGCAGCAAGAGATTTCCCTGCACCTGACATTCCCGTTATTATAACCAACTGAAGCTTAGAGTTTTCCAATGATTTTAACCTCCGGCTCTAAAGTAACGCTTGTTTCCAAAAAAACACTTTCCTTAATTTTTTCAATCAAGGATAAAACGTCACTACAAGTAGCTCCGCCTTTGTTTATAACAAAGCCTGCATGCTTCTCGCTGACTTGGGCTCCGCCGACAGACGCGCCTTTAAGACCGCATTTTTCAATAAGCGCTCCCGCAAAATTGCCCACAGGTCTTTTAAACGTACTTCCTGCACTTGGATATTCCAAAGGCTGCTTATCCTTTCTTCTGAAAAGAAGCTCATCCATCTGCGCTTTAATATTTTCCTTCCTTTCAGGCGAAAGGCGAAATTTCGCGCTTAAAATAATTTTATCGGTATTAGTAAAAATACTTTTGCGATAACCTAATTGAAGGCTTGAAACATCTGCCTGAACAACGTTTCCGTTCTCATCTATATACGTACATTCTTGTATAACTGCGCTGATATCAGAACCATAGGCACCTGCATTCATATAAACCGCTCCACCAACAGTTCCGGGGATTCCCCAAGCAAATTCAAGACCTGAAAGCTGATTCTCGAGCGCAACCATGCAAAGCTTAGAAAGCTTCGCGCCCGATTGAACTTCAATTTCCAGCGCGTTAATAAGCTTAATATCATTAAAAGCAGCAAGGCTTATAACAGCACCCTCAATTCCTAAATCAGAAACGAGAAGATTTGAACCATTGCCGAGAATGAAATATGGGGTTTCCGTTTTCTTGCAAGCGTTTAAAATATATTTCAATTCATCGATGTTTTTAGGCTCAATGAAAAAATCAGCGGCACCACCTATTTTAAAGGTGGTGTGCTCTGCCATTATTTCTTTTTCGCGATATAAGATATTCCCATCATCAAGCAACGCTTTAAAATTGGTTATATCCATCAAAACAACACCTTAATCATAAATTTTATCGAGCATGGCTGCGCCAATTATACCCGCATCATTACCGAGTTCAGCAGTTTTAAGCTCGGTCTGCTTATCAATATTCTTCGAAAATTTTTCATCGAGATGGGGGCGGATTCTTGAAAGAAGGGTTTCGCCCTCTTTTGAAATTCCTCCGCC
>JAZORV010000372.1:0-2615 GCA_045656785.1 Acutalibacteraceae bacterium
CACAAATTCATCATAGAAAGAGCCGAATATCCCTCGACAATGGATTTTGTAGGGATCACGCGAACGTCTGTCTCATCGTACATCTCAGCCGCTTGATTGGCCGTAAAAATAATATTGCTGTTGTTGGGCAACACAATAATATGCTCGGCATCATAACGTGAAAAAGCGTCAATAAAATCTTCCACCGAAGGATTGTTGGTTTGTCCCCCATCAATCACAACGGTAGCGCCGATTCCATAAAAATAATCGACAATGCCTTTGCCGGAGGCAACGGCAACAATCGCATACTTCACCTTTTCTTTGGTAACCGCTTCTCGGGTTTCACTATGCTGAACCGACATATTTTCAATCTTCAGGGTTAAAAATTCGCCATATTTTCTCGCGTATTCCAAAACCTTTTCGGGGAAAAAGGTATGGATATGGATTTTAACGATGCTATCATTATGAACCGCAACTATCGAATCGCCAAGCTCCTCGAGAGGCTTTACAAAGGCATCCCTCGAAAACTCTTCAATATTGGTTTTGTTGTTCATCAGTTGGAGAATAAACTCGGTGCAATAGCCGTATTCCATAACGCTGTCAGGCCCGAAAGAGCCACCAACAGGAGCAGAAGGCATCGCAAACCCGATATCCTCGATATCCTCAATAGATGCCCCGCCAAGGCGCGCATAGATTCCCTCAAAGAAGCAAACCAATCCCGCGCCGCCGGAATCAACAACGCCTGCTTCTTTTAAAACAGGGAGAAGCTCGGGTGTTCTTGCAAGGCTTTCTTTCATAACCTCAAGCAAAGCCTCAAAGCCCTTCTCGAAATCGGTTATTTTCTCCGCATTTTGCTCTAAAAAGCCTGCGGCATCGCTGATGACGGTGAGGATAGTTCCCTCGGTAGGGGTGATAATAGAATTATAAGCATCCTCTTTAGCCGCCTTGAAGGCATCCTTCAAATCCGCAAACACGAGCTCTTCCTTTTCTTTAAGACCTCTTGTAAATCCTCTTATAAACTGAGAAAATATAACTCCTGAATTTCCCCTTGCGCTAAGCAAAACCGCCCTCGCCAAATTCTCGAGATATTCCCCGACGTTCTCCTGAGGCTTGGTGGAATTCAGCCCTCCGCCGAAGGTATAGACCATATTCGTTCCCGTATCACCATCGGGAACGGGGAAAACGTTAAGGTCATTAACAACGGCCATATTCTGCTTTAAATTGCGGTATCCTGCGCTGAACACATCATGAAGCACGATGCCGTTGATAGCTTGACTCATTTTTATTCGTTCCCTTCAATAGTAACTTCGTTTCCAAACGTGAAAGCAATAACCGTTCCCGGGCCGACAGAAGCGCCAACGATAGGCCCTATGACACCGAAAACAACCTCCTTAAACGGAGCTTTTTTCAAAATCTCATCGCGAATAAGCATTGCATCCTGCTCGCAATCCGCATGGGAAATCAAAAGCATATCATATTTTCCATTTGCTGCATCAACTATATGATCGGCAATTGCAACTCGTGCATTTGCCGTTCCCTTAACCTTTTTATAAGCATAATTCTGGCCATTTATATCCGAAATGATAATGGGCTTTACGCCGAAAAGATTGCCGAAAAAGGCCTTAGATGCCTTAACTCTGCCTGCTCTTTTGAGATATTCCATTGATTCAACGGTTCCGCATTGATTAACCTTCAAGCGGTTTTCCTCGATGTATTTTGCAGTTTCTTCAGCCGACAAGCCTTCGGCTCTTTTCTTTGAAGCCTCCATCAAAAGTAAGCCCTGACCTAAAGAGCTGATAAGCGAATCAACGATAAAGATTCCGGCATCAGGATGCTTTTCTTTAAGCTCTCGAGCAACGAGCATCGCAGTTTTAACCGATGCCGAAAGCGCCGATGAACAAGAAATATAAAGAACGTCCTTGCCCTCTGTTATTGCCGCTTCAAAGCGTTCTTGGTAAATATTTTTTGGAACCTGGGTTGTAAAAACTCGCTTGCCTGCTCGCATAAGGTCGTAATACTCTTTGGAGCCAACCTCTTCCCAATCGAGAGAAGCAACGTATTCTTTTTCATCAATGGAAAAGTTCATAGCAACGTATTCTATTCCGAATTTCTCGCGGAGGTCCGCATTAAGATCACAAGTGGAATCACCAAAAATAACAAAATCCTTCATAATTTTTGCTCCTTTTATTTTTCTTCGATTATGGCATTCATAATCGCTTTTTCTTTTTCCATACCTTCGCTGATTTCAGTACCTTTATAAAATGCAGCGCAAAGCCCCGGTCCGACAGATGCCCCGCAGGACATTCCAACGTGAGAAATAATAATCTCTTTCGGGTTGAATTCCTTGATTATCATATCTCGAAGGGCCTCCGCCACGGCAGGGCGATTGGAATGGGCAACAAAAATAAGCTGATTTTCGGGGTCGATAATAGTCGCCTTCATATATTTGATAACAGCAGAAAGGGCGGCTTTTTTGCCCTTGAATTTGCCCAGCACCTCGGATAAACCGTTGCGACTGAAATCCGCCATCGGGTTTATGCCAACGAGGGTTCCGAAAAAGGCCTTAAAATTGGATATTCTTCCTGTTTTGCAGAGGAAGAACAGGTCATCCATCGGGCCAATCTGATGAACACAAT
>JAZORV010000373.1:0-1968 GCA_045656785.1 Acutalibacteraceae bacterium
ACAAGCTTATGCTTGTCAGCTACATTCGATTGCAATGAGTGTTGTGCAAAATTAAATATTAAAATTTAATTTTGCTTAAGCCACTTAAAAAGTGGCTTGTCGAAGCGCTTTTTAGCGTTTCGACAAACTACAATCATTATAATAAAGAAAAGGAGATGGGAAAAAATGTATACGATCTATGTTAAATTCCAATGTATTGAAGGAAAACGAGCTGAGTTCATTGCGCGCGTAAAAGCGGAGGGAATCCTCGATGCCATTCGCGCGGAGGATGGCTTCATAAAATACGATTATTATTTAGCCGAAAAGGATGAAACAGAGCTGCTTCTCGTTGAGCAATGGGCTTCATATGAGGCTCAGCAGGCTCATATCGCAACCGAGCATATGGCAAAGCTAGAAAACTTTAAGAATGATTATATCTTATCAACCGAGCTTCGCGAGATCGAGCTTAAATAAAACGCCCCGTTTAATGCTTTAAAAGAAAAAATAATGATTAAACAGCGAAATCGCCTTAAAGGGCGATTTTGTTGTTTGAAGTACGATTATTTGGACTTTAAGTTGTTTATAATGGTATTAAACAAAGGAAACTTGTGAGCGTCGAGCTTAAAATAAGGTTGTTTAACATAAATTAAGCTCAAAAGCTAATGAAAAAATGCAAGCATCAGGTAATAAAACCGCATTAATTATTAAAAATGAAGGTCTTGATGCACCTCAGGTACAATTAATCGGACTTTAATTGGTGTTTTTTCAAAAAACAGAAGAATATTAAAAATTAGCTTCCGAGGGTCAGAAGGCTTCTCGGTTTTCGCTTTTTAGGGGAAGAAAAGCTTCCGGCATCCTTTTTTCGTATAGGGAGGGCTTATTGCAATTTTCTCTTGCTATATTTTATATAATAGAGTATAATATATTAGGTAGAGTGGGTAAGTTTAGCCCGCGAAAGAGGAAGGAAAAGAATTATGGATATTGCTGTTGGCGATAAGGTTATAATGAAAAAGCCCCATCCCTGCGGCTGCAATGCCTTTATTATCACGAGAATCGGGATGGATTTCAAGCTTCGTTGCGAAAGCTGTGGGCATGAGGTTATGATTCCCCGCGCGAAGGCGCAGAAAAATATAAAATCTATTGAAAAAAGCGAAAGGTTGACCGATTAAATGCTATCAAAACTTAAAGTTATCGAAGAAAGATTCGAAGAAATAAACAATAATCTGAACGACCCCACGGTTATCGGAAACCAAGACCTTTTCCGCGACCTTATGAAGGAATATAAGGGGCTCGAGCCGATAGTTGAGAAGCTCCGCGAATATAATACCGCCATTTCCGATAAGGAGGAGGCTCTCGCTCTGCTTTCCGAAGGTGGACTCGACCGCGAGGATGAGGAAATGATAAAGGAAGCCCTATCTGATGCAAAGCTTAAGGCAGAAGAAGCCGAGGCCGAGCTTAAGATCCTTATGCTCCCTAAGGACCCGAACGATGATAAAAACGTTATCGTTGAAATTCGCGGCGGCGCAGGCGGAGAAGAAGCGGCGCTTTTTGCGGCTGTGCTTACGAGGATGTACACAATGTATTCCGAGGCGCGTGGCTGGAGCGCTGAGGTTGTGTCTGCCAGCGAAACCGAAATCGGCGGCTATAAGGAAATCAGCTTTATGATAGAGGGCGCGGGGGCTTATTCTCGCCTCAAATATGAAAGCGGAGTGCATCGCGTTCAGCGTGTTCCCGAAACCGAAACTTCCGGCCGTATTCATACCTCTACCGTAACCGTTGCTGTACTCCCCGAAGCCGAAGATGTTGAAATTGATATTAACCCTACCGACCTTCAAATAGATACCTTCCGTTCAAGCGGTGCAGGCGGTCAGCATATCAATAAAACCGAATCTGCAATTCGTATTACCCACATTCCTACAGGCGTTGTAGTTGAATGTCAAGACGAACGAAGCCAGTTTAAAAACAAAGATAAGGCTATGAAGGTTCTTC
>JAZORV010000374.1:0-3086 GCA_045656785.1 Acutalibacteraceae bacterium
GAAGCTCCTCGCGAAGCTTTTGGATATCCGCCATCATTCTCATAGATTCTGCCATATTGGAGCTAAGCCTCGAAATGGGGCGATGCTCGGGGAGCGCTTCCATGAAATATTCCTCGGGAATATATTGCTCATTTTCCTTGAGGAAATTTTGCGAAACGGGGAGATATCTGCGAAGGGTTTGAAGCTTGGCTTGCGCGATATAGGGATTTTGCATTGTTAAAACTCCGCCAACACAGCCTCCCGTGCAGGCGGTAAGCTCGATGAATTCGAGCTTCGGTATATTTCCGTTCTCAATTTGGTCGAGAACGCGGTTAACGTTTTCAATTCCGTCGGCAGCAAGGTATGCGTCGTTAAAGAGCGCGGTTGCTTCGCCTCCGGTTGAAGCCCACCCTATTCCAACCATGCCGGAACTTTGCAGGCTTTCAATTTCATCTGTACGATTCATTTCATTGATAAGCTGGAAATAAATATCGCTTATGGAAACCACGATATCAACGCGGCTCTCATAATCCCCAACTCCGTTTTTAACATAGCTCGCTTTTGCGGGGCAGGGAGATATGAAGCAAACTCCGATATCCTTATCCTCAAGCTCGGGATGCTCTTTCTTCGCTTTCTTTCTTGCCATCATTGCGGCAATCTCCATCGGAGGGAGCATCTTTAAAAGATTATCCTTTAAAGATGGGAAGCGAAGCAGAATGAGCCTCATAACAACGGGACATGCGCTTGAAATAACCGGTTTTTTGATGCCTTCGGTTTTGAGGTACATCCTCGTGTAAGCCGAAACAAGCTCGGCAGCCTGAGAAACCTCAAAAACATCATCGAAGCCTATCTTTTTAAGACCGTTCAAAACGAAATCCACGTCGTCAAGATTATCGAATTGCCCATAAAGCGTTGGGGCGGGAAGAGCTATTTTATATTTGAAATTATCAAGCGCATCAAGCTTATTGCATATTGCCTTCTTTGCCTTTTTGGGACAAATTTTTATGCATTCTCCGCAGTCAATGCAGCGGTCCTGAATAATAACCGCCTTTCCGTCGCGAACCCTTATCGCCTCTGTTGGACAGTGGCGAATACAGGTGGTGCAGCCGGTGCATTTTTCCTTATCGAGAAAAACAGAATGTTCATATTGCTTCATGCGGAATTTCACCTGCTCTTTCCTGGATAAATTATTGGATGTTTACCCTCATCGTGATTGTGGTCCCCTCTCCGACTACGGATTGAATATCCATATAATCGGTATATCTTTTCATATTCGGAAGACCCATTCCTGCGCCAAAGCCCAAAGAACGAATGGCATCGGGCGCGGTTGAGAAGCCTTCAAGCATTGCTTGCTTTATATCCTTGATTCCGGGACCTTTATCGGCGAGAACAATTTCAATACAATCCTCCGATACGCTGACGTCGGCCTTGCCGCCACCCGCATGGATAACCATATTTATCTCGCCTTCATACATCGCTATGGAAACTCTTCTGATGATTTCGGGAGAAAGACCAAGCTGCCTTAAGTTCTTTTTAATCGCAACGGATGCCTGACCCGCCGAGGTAAAATCCTCTCCGTCAACATCGAAATGAAAGGTTAATAGTTCGCTCATTTAACCTTGTTTCCTATAAGACCGTTGCCGTATAGAATGCCGCAAGCTTCATACATTCTCTTAGAGGTTGCGAGCAAAACTATACCGCTTTCTCTTGCCAACTCAATCATCTCAGGCGTTGGCAGCTTGGAACGAACGAAAACGATGCAAACCATATCCATCATTTCGGCAGTTCTTATAACCTGAGAATTAACAAGCCCCGTAAGAAGGACGGCCTGGTCTTTAACGTAGGCAAGAACGTCGCTCATCATATCGCTGCCGCAGGCGGAATAAACGTGCTTTCCGAGGTCTTCCTCTCCGCAGATAACGTCCGCTTCGAGCAGCTCTTTAATAGTACAGATTTTCATAAATATAATTCCTTAATTAAATTTTGGAAATCGCTTTTATTACATGTATTTTGCCAAGATGTCATCAACGTCGTCTGCGGTAAGTCTGCCGTAAACCTCATCGTTAACGGTGAGAACAGGGGCAAGACCGCAAGCGCCGATGCAGCGGCAAGCAGTTAAAGAGAACTTGCCATCGGGAGTGCATTCGTCTGCACCGATGCCGAGCTTCTCAGCGAACTTATCAAAGATGTCTCCTGCGCCCTTAACATAGCAGGCGGTTCCCAAGCAAACGGAGATATTGTATTCTCCTTTTGGGGAAAGAGAGAACTGGGCATAGAAGGTTGCAACACCGTAAACCTTCTCGAGCGGGACCTCAAGGCCCTCAGCGATCATAACCTGAACCTCTTTCGGGAGATATCCGTAGATATCCTGAGCCTTCTGCATAACTGCCATAAGATTGCTCTTATCGCCCTTATGAGCCTCGATTATCTCGAGAAGCTGCTTTTCCTGCTCTGCGGTTCCCTTGAAAGGAAGGGTACTGATTTTCTTTTGCATGAACTTTATCCTCCTTAAAGATATAACTTAGAACGATTCTTTTTGCATGGGCATATTTCAGCACATACTTATTCAGAATATTCACCATTTAATTTTATCACATTTGTTTCGGTTTCGCAACACCTTTTAGAGTAAAAATTGATATTTTTTTAACAAACTTTTGCATTTTTTAACATTTTTTTGAAAATTTATCATTTTCTTCAAATTTTCCTCCCGTTTTAATTGATTTTTCAGCTTGCATAATAGGATTTTTTTCGGGATTAAGGAGAAGAAAAGGGAAAGATGGCGAAAATTTTCTGCCCGATTTCAAAAAAATATGAGAAAAACCACAAAGCCTCTCGCAAAGCGCACCGCTTAATCTTTTTTCTGCGCCGAAAAAAGCGGAGGTGAAAATATTCCATAAAACAAAAAATGGGTAATATTTTGGTGCATTTTTAGAAAATAATAGGTTTACATATATAATAGAATAAACTATAATCGATATTGTAGAAAACGGTTATAACCGTTTTGGCAGAATAAATTCTGCCTCTGACAAGCTTATGCTTGTCAGCTACATTCGATTGCAATAGTTTTGTTGTTTGCGTGATACGCAAACGTGTATTGTGCATAGCAC
>JAZORV010000375.1:0-1812 GCA_045656785.1 Acutalibacteraceae bacterium
AAACACCGCCTGCAAGTACAATTTTTTCTGCACCTGTTTTCTGTACTGCCTTGAGTGTGTTTTCAGTCAGGCAACGCACAACTGCGGCGATATAAGATGCACCAAAATCGGCGATATTGATTTCTTCACCCTTTTGCTTTGCGTTGTGTATTGCGTTTACTGCGGCTGTTTTAAGCCCCGAAAAGCTGAAATCATAGTCGCTTCCCTCAACGCGAGGGCGCGGAAGGGGGTATTTATCGGGGTCGCCCTCTTCGGCAACCTTATCGAGCTTAACTCCGCCGGGATATGGCAGCCCCAAAGCGCGGGCAGTTTTATCAAAACATTCCCCTGCGGCATCATCGCGAGTTCTTCCGATAACATTAAATTTGCAATAATCCTCAACCTTTATTATATGGCTGTTTCCGCCTGAAACGAGCAAGCTCAAAAAGGGAGGCTCAAGCTCGGGGTTTGTTATGTAACTCGCGGCAACGTGGGAGCGAAGATGATGAACGGGGATAAGGGGAATATTTAGGCTCATGCTTAAAGCCTTCGCGAAATTAACGCCAACAAGCAGCGCGCCGATAAGCCCCGGCGCAAAGGTAACTGCAACTGCATCCAAATCCTTATATCCGATTCCTGCCTCCTCGAGCGCTTTTTCCGTTACCTTAGAAATTGCCTCAGCATGGCGGCGGGAAGCAATTTCGGGAACAACTCCGCCATAAAGCGCGTGCTCTTCAATCTGCGTTGCAATAACGCAGGATAAAATCTCTCGCTCGCGAGTTACCGCAACCGAGGTTTCATCGCAGGAGGATTCTATGCTTAAAATCAACATATTTTTCAGTCCTTTTCAAAAATACAGGGTATAAATAAATGCGTCCTCTTTCGGGTCGGAATAAAACCCGGGTCTTTTGCCCAGATTTTCCATTCCCATTTTCTCATAAAGGGCGATTGCAGGGGCATTAGAAACCCTTACCTCGAGGGTTAAAAAGGGCAAGCCTCTTTCCTTTATATATGCGGCGGCTTTTTCCATCAGCGCCTTGCCGACGCCCTTTTTTCGGGCGTTTTCGGCAACTGCAACGTTGGTTATATATCCTCCGTCAGAAATCTGGATTCCAACGTAACCAAGCGCCTCCCCTTCTTCAGCAATAAAGAAAACGCAATCGGAATTCATCGATTCCTCGATATCCTTTTCGCTCCAAGGATGCGAAAAGCATTCCTTTTCTATCAGAGCGATTTTTTTGATATCTTCTTTTTCAATCGGTTTTATTATCATTATATCAGCCCTTTGCTAAAAACCAGGTTTTGCCACAATTCGCATCGGCAATCAACGGCACCGAAAGGCTTGCGGCGTTTTGCATTTCTTCTGCCAAAACATCCTTTATTTCCTCCGCCATTGCTTCGGGCGCTTCAACTATCAGTTCATCATGAATCTGCATGATAAGTCTGGCTTCGGGGTATTCCCTTTCTAACCTTTCGAAAACTCTTATCATCGCGATTTTTATAATATCTGCAGCGGTTCCCTGAATTGGCATATTTCGGGCAATTCGCTCCCCTGCGGCTCTTATCATCGCATTTGAGGCGGTGAGCTCGGGGAGGTATCTTCTTCTCGCATAAAGGGTTGAAACAAAGCCCGTTTCTTTTGCGGCAGATATCACGTTATTCATAAATTCGCTAACGCCCGAATAGTTTCTGAGATAGCTCTCGATATATTCGGCAGCCTCTTTCCTCGAAACTCCGATATCTTTAGCGAGCGAAAACGCTCCGATTCCGTAAACAATTCCGAAATTAACAGCTTTTGCTCTGCTTCTCATAAGCGGAGTAACCATCATAAGA
>JAZORV010000376.1:0-5013 GCA_045656785.1 Acutalibacteraceae bacterium
GCTTACGCATACCGTGTCTTTTTAACACATTAGCCCGCAAAAAGTTGCTTTTTTAGGCATTTTATCCTTAAGAGTACGTTCCGTTTCGGGCGGTTATTTTATTTATATAAAGAGCTGTAAAATAGCGAAAAGGATCGGGATCGTTATGATGCAAAGAGTGTGAGAAACGAGCGCCATTGAGCCGCCAAGGCGGGTGTCTCCGCCGTAAGCTGCGGGAAAAACAATGGTGTTGAGCCCTATGGGAGAGGAGAAAGCAAAAAATGCAAGCAGTAATATATCTTTTGGAGCATTTATAATTATAAGGAATGCAACAAAAAGCGAGGGCAAAACAATAAGCCTCAAAGCGGTTGTTATATAAACCTTTTTGTTTTTTAATAGCTCTTTTATATCGAAACTGCCTATAACAAACCCTGCCAAAACCATCGCAAGCGGACCCATACAAGCTTTAAGGGTGCTTAAAGTGTCGGTTATAAATTGGGGCATAATTTCTTTTGCATTGATAAGCCCCAGAAAAGCACCAATCAAAACCGATATCAGTATCGGGTTTATGAGCTTTTTCAGAGGATTTCTTGTTTTATCGCTCGGGGTTAATACAAGGAAACCCCAGCTATTGCAAAGAATGTTTAGAGGAATGCAAAAAAGCAAGTATTTATAAAGTATTCTCGGGTCTGCCGCGCCCAAAATAGCCGGAACTACCGCGTTTCCGAAGAAGCCAAAATTTCCGAAGGTTAAGGAATATTCAAAAACCCCTCTTTCGGGAGCCCTTTTTTTGCTTAAAAGCGGAGCTAAAAGCTTGGCAATAATAAAAGCCACGACCGTAGCGCCCAGACCATAAAGAATGATAGTGCTTTCTTCTTTTATGGAATCTACTGTGCAATAATTCATAAAATTAAAGATAACGAGAGCAGGTGTGAAAACAAAATTTTCAAGAGTTGAAATAGTTTTGCTTGAAGAATCGGGAATCAGCTTTGTTTTCCTCGCAATAAATCCTATTATCATGCAAATAAAGAGCATCATTAAAGGGTTTAGGGTTGCTAAAAAAATTTCAAGCATCGTGTTTCTACCTTCCGTTTTAAAATTGCAGGAATATATGATAGCATATATTTTTTTGAAAATCAAGCGGTTTTATGTTGTTTTTAAAGACAAAATAAAGTATAATAAAGGAAAAATAAAAAAGGAGCATAGGTTATGGACTTTTTATATTTTCTTCAATCTATAAGAAACCCCGTTTTTGATGCCTTCTTTTCAGCTGTAACCCACCTTGGAGAGGAACTTATTTTCCTTGCGGCGGCTATAATTATATTTTGGTGCATCGATAAATTCGAGGGATATTATATTATGGCGGTAGGTTTTATCGGAACGGTTTTAAATCAGTTTCTGAAGATTTTTTTCAGAATTCCTCGCCCTTGGGTGTTAGATAAGAATTTTCCGATAGTCGAAAGCGCAAGAGCCGAAGCCACGGGCTATTCCTTTCCAAGCGGGCATACCCAGTCCTTTATCGGAACCGCAGGAAGCGTTGCGCTTTGGAATAAGAATAAATGGCTTCGCATCGCTTTAGGCGTATTAATGCTTCTTGTTCCGTTTTCGAGAATGTATTTAGGAGTCCACACTCCTTTAGATGTCGGCGTTTCTTTCGCTTTGGGGATTATTCTTGTAATTCTTTTAAAGCCGATTATTAATAAGGCAAAATCCAGCCCGAAATTTATGTATATCCTCATTGGCTTTATGCTTTTAATAGCGCTCGGAAATCTGCTTTTCTGCGAGCTTTATAATTTTCCGAAGGACGTTGATGCAGAAAACTATGCTTCAGCTTTAAAAAATGCATATAAGCTTTTTGGCTGTATTTTAGGCCTCCCGATTGTCTATTTTCTCGATTCTAAATTCATTAAATTTAAAACGGATGGAAGCTTCCTTTTTCAGATTTTCAAAATCGTTATAGGTCTTGCGCTCGTTTTGGGAGTAAAAGAAGGAGCAAAACCTTTGCTAAAGCTTTTGCTCGGAGATTTGCCGGTTGCTAACGGAATCAGATATTTCTTTGTGGTTTTGGCGGCAGGCGCGCTTTGGCCCTTTGTTTTCACAAAGCTCGAAAAATATTTTAAGAGGAAAGAAAAATGCAAGCAAGAAAAATAATTCAGGCAGTAATAGCGATAGTCTGCGCGCTGGCTCTTATAATCGGAATTATCGCGGTAGCAACCTCATCAGATGGGCAAAATTCTCCTCAAAAAACCGTTTCTTTGAAGGTTATAGACGGGGGAGGGAAATCAACCTCGTATAAATTTAAAACCAACTGTATATATCTTAAAGATGCTATTTTAACCGATAATTTTGCTGAAGGCGAGGATCGGGAAGAAGGCTTTTGGATAAAAAGAGTTGGAGAAATAACCGCCGGCGAGGATGAGCATTGGCAGATATATATTGAAGGCAAGCTGACGGCTAAAAAAGCCGACAAAATAAAATTAGAGAATGAAGCCTCTTATTCATTAAAGCTGATTTCTCAAAAAGAAAAATAACTAAAAAACGCTTGAGAGAACGGAGCGAGCCATAAAGGCCACGCTTCGAAAAGCTCAAGCGTTTTAATTTTATTTTGCGGGGATAAGGGATGGATAAAGCTCGTTTTCATAAGCCTTAAGCTCTATGCCCATCATCGCGGCAATAGTTTTCGGAATCTGAATATTTTCGATGGTCAGCCCATCGAATACCTCCGAACCGATCCCATAAGCAAAAACGGGAACGTCTTCGTTGGTATGCCCTGCGGATGAATAAGAGAAGCCGCCGTCGGCGTTGATGCTCAATCCGCCCGTTTCGTGGTCGGCAGTGATAAGAACAAAGGTTTCGGGATTATAAAAAGCATATTCCATAACGCATCCGGTTATTTGGTTGAATCTAACAACTGCAAGGAATGTGTTCTCCATTTCGTTGGCGTGGCTATGCTTATCAATATACGCCTCTTCATACATCATAAAGAAGCCTTCCTTATCTTTTGAGAGGGTTTTAAGGGTCTCATTAAGGTCCTTTTCAACCTTATTTAAGATCGTATCTGCTGAATAATCCGAGCTATAGTCACCTAAAATCAAAGTTCCGTTCTTTTTGGTGAGTTCCTTTTGCTGCTCCAGAATATCCTCAGCATCGTTTCGGCTTGGAGCGTGCGCTGAGAATGAGGCGGGGGTTGCGCCGGCTGAACTCTCTGTTGATAAAACGGCGGTAGCCATTCCTTTTTCAGCGGCAAGCTCCGTTAAGGATTTTATATCCTTTAAATCGCCATCCTTGCCAACGTAGCCGTTGATGGTCTTGTAGCCCGTTGCGAGGGCGGTTCCTGCTGCCGCGCTGTCGGTTACTCCTGATAGCGAATCGGTGCGTGCCTTTCCCTGATAGGGGAACATATATCCATAAAATCTGCTTTCACCATCGCTTTGAGTTTCAAAATCTTTTGCTGAAAATGCATCAAAAAGCAGGGTTTGGCAAACGCCCATTCCATCGCCTATCATTAAAATATAATTTTTGGCTTTCTTCGTGATGGGCTCACATACCGTCGCCTTTTTCGGAACGGTTGCAGAAAAGGGCTTATCGTCTATATAGGTTTCTATGAAATAATATGCCGCCGCCGCGATAACGAATTGGTTTGCTTCCATAGCAACGTGGGAAGCATCTGCCATCAAGGAAAAATCAAAGCCATAAATTTCTTCGTTAAGCTTTTTGGAGATATCGCGCTTAGTGTTGCCGACGACAATTTCATGCGATAAGGTCTTTGATTGCTCTTTATCTGATTTCACAGCAAGCTCGATATCTGTTTTTTCTTTTATTCTGTCGGCAAGATATTTTGCCGCGCGCTCGGTGTAGTCAGAATCGTCTGCTGCATAAATAATGGTGTATTCTGTAAGATCAAATCCGTTAAGAAGATGATCAGAAGGCTTGTTCTCGGTGCATCCGAAAAAAAGCGTTATAAGCAAAGCGAACGCAAGAAAGAGAGATAACGCCCGTTTTTTCATAATAGCTCCTCCTCAGTATTGTCTTATAAAAAAAGGCGGCAGAGCCGCCTTTTTAAAATACACATCAGATGTTTGCGATATCATCCTCTGTTAAAAGCTCGATACCGTTTTCCAATAAAACAGCTTCTGCTGCAACGTTATCATTGACTCTCAAAACAACGTAAGCATGCTCTTTAGAGCTTGCAACGAAGGCATAAAGATATTCAACCTCGATGTCTTTTTCCGCGAGGGTGTTAATAAGCGCGGAAAGTCCGCCGGGTCTGTCTGCAACCTCAGCGCCGATAACTGCGGTCTCGGTGCTGACATAGTGATTCTCAGCGAGAGCAAGCTCTGCTTTAGCATTGTTATCGGTTATAAGGCGGAGGATTCCGAAATCCTTTGTGTCTGCGATGGAAAGCGCGCGAATTTCAACGTTGGCATCTGCTAAAACTCTGAGAACGTCATTAAGAGCGCCTTTTTCATTTTGAACAAAAACTGAAATTTGCTGAATTGCCATTTTCATTTCCTCCTTAAAATCAATCATGAAGCTTGCGCTTGTCTATAACTCTTACAGCCTTGCCTTCGCTTCTGGTGATGCTCTTGGGCGCAACTAAGTGCACCTTAGGTGTGATACCAAGCATGGTCTTTATAGCATCTGCGAGCTTATGCTCTTCCAAAGCAAGGTCTTTAACGGTATCGGAGAACTTCTCGGGGAGGATCTCAACGTTAATATCAAGAGTATCGTTATTCTTGATTCTATCAACAACAATCTGATAGTTGGGGGATTGACCCTCTTTAAGAAGAACTGTTTCAATCTGAGATGGGAACACGTTAACGCCTCTGATAATAAGCATATCATCGCTTCTGCCCATGGGCTTAGTCATCTTAATAAGAGTTCTGCCACAAGAGCATTTCTCGCGGGAGAGAACACAAATATCTCTCGTTCTGTATCTTAAAAGGGGGAAGGCTTCTTTTGTGATAGAGGTGAAAACAAGCTCGCCCTTTTCGCCCTCGGGGAGAACTTCTCCCGTGTCGGGATCAATAATTT
>JAZORV010000377.1:0-10056 GCA_045656785.1 Acutalibacteraceae bacterium
GCAACATAGCGTGCCTTAAGAGGCTGGTCAAATGAGAACAACTGTCTATAAGATATGGATGAATAGGTGGATATAGTTTTTGAATACGTTGGGTTTGTGTATAAAGTGTTTAGATCGTCGCCAATATAGAGGGCATATTTACCTGTTACTCTTCCGGACTGAGCTGGATGAAGCACAAGGATATCATCTATTTTAACTGCTGCAGAGAAATCATAAACGATATCAATATATTCCTCTGTTCCGTCTTTATAGTAGGAAGTAACAGCGGCAGCGGTTCCTTCCATGCAAACCTCGCGATATTCGAAATGCTGGCCCGTTGTTGCAGCATTATCATAGAGGCTTTCGAGGCGAACATAATTTTTGTTTCCGGATGCGACAAACTTGCCTGTTGCATCCTTTTTATATTCTATTGCAGTTATTGCGCCACGGTTACCGATAGATTTAGTTGTATCAACTCCATCAAAAGAGGTTGCATTAGTGTTCTTGGTTATTGTTACGGAAACAGGCTTTGCGCCATAGATCTGACAAACAGAGATTCTGCTTCTGTTGAAAGTATAAGAGGAATCCGAACCGGTTCCCAAAATACGGAAACCAACATAGGTTGCGATTTTGTTATTCTCGAGCTGATAATGTTGAATTGAGGTATCAACAGCATTTTTATCATTAACGAAATGATAAATCATATTTTCAGCATTATAAAGCGAATCCAGATCATCGGAAATGAAAACCTGATAATTCGAGGGGCTTAAAACCTTCTCCCAATTAGCCTTATAGTTTCCACCGAACACGATATCCGAAACGGTTGTGCCTTCGCCTAAATAATAATAAAGGTCTTCATAAGCGTAAGGCGTGAAAACATTGTTTTCGTTTTCGTCTTTTCTGTATTCGTATTCGCTTGTAGTGCCGTTATAGGCATAAGCACCGGTCGAATCAACGCCATAAGTGTATGTAACATCGTTATACGACTTTGCAAAATACATAGAGCTTATGGTTGAGGGGGCAACGATTTCTGTTGCAAGGGTTTGTGCACCCACGTTTTTAGTCTGGGTTGCAAGATTAGAAGTTTCAGCAGCATAAGTGCCGTCACCTTCCGGGTCAAAATAGGCTTTAGACGTACCGGTCAACGTTCCGTTAAGCAAGATTGAGCCTTCCTTTGGAAGTTCTTCTTTAACGAAGGTTGCGTCGGCTGCTGCGCTCGCACCTCTAACATACCACGTCGCGGTGCCCTTAAAGGTGCCTGCGAGAGAGTTTCCTCCTTCAGGGGTTGTGTTGGTATTTGTAGCCGCTAGTGCGCTCATCGGAATACAAGCAAAAAGCGATGCTACCAAGCTAACCGCCAAAAGAAGACTTAAAAGTTTCTTTTGCATAAATTTTTCCTCCTTTAAAAATGCGTATATTAATACATATTCATTCTATCACATTAACCTTAAAATTTGAATAGATTTTTTTAAGAATTTCACTCATTTTCGATTTTTTCGAAACATTACCAATTACCCTACAAAAATGAGGATTTTAGAACAAAAATTGAAAGATAAATGATAATCTTTGTATATGTGTGGATGGTTTTTTGTATTATTTTTGTATTTTAGTGGCAAAAAAAATGCCGAGGCTTTATTCCTCGACATTTTTATTATTTGCAAGCCATTTTGATTTTTTCTATTGCTTCTTCCAAAACATCCATCGGGATATTAAGGGCGGGAAGCAAGCGAAGCTTATCTTTGGCAGTTAAGGGCAAAACCCTGTTTTCAATGCACTGCTTCATAACCTCGCCAACAGGCTTTTTGGTTTTTATTCCGATCATAAGCCCCATTCCGCTGATTTCTTCAACACCCTCTGCTCCATTCAAGGCTTCGAAGATATAAGCGCTTTTTTCCTTGACCTCAGCGAGCAAATCATCATCAATTCTCTTTAAAATATTAAGAGCACCTGCCGCGCACACGGGATTGCCGCCGAAGGTTGAGCCGTGGTCACCGAAACCTAAAACGTTTTCAACCTTTTCGGAAAGCATTGCGGCACCGATGGGAAGTCCTCCACCAAGACCTTTAGCGGTTGTAACGATATCGGGCTTTACTTCATAATTCATATATGCATAAAGCTCACCCGTTCTGCCATTACCTGTTTGAACTTCATCGACGATAAGCAGAATATCATTAGCCTTTACATATTCATAAAGCCCATTTAAAAATTCTTTATCGAGTGGAATAACTCCACCCTCTCCTTGAATACATTCCACCATAACCGCGGCAGTTTTATGGGCTTCTATTGCCTTGACAGCGGCTTCGAGGTCATTTGCGGGAGCATGAAAAAAGCCGGGGGTTAAGGGGTTAAAAAGCTCGTGATAATGCTCCTGCCCCGTTGCGGCGAGGGTTGTTAAGGTTCTTCCATGGAAACTATTTTCGAGGGTCATAATCTCGAAATATTCCGTTCCCTTTTTCTCCATAGCATATTTTCTTGCAACCTTTATAGCGCATTCGTTTGCTTCTGCGCCGCTATTGCCAAAAAACACCTTTTTAAAACCTGTTCTTTTGCAAAGCTCTTCCGCTAAAAGCGCGCAGGGCTCTGTATAATAAAGGTTCGAGGTATGCTGAACTCGGCTTAACTGCTCGGTTACTGCCATTTGCCATTCAATATCCGAAATGCCAAAGGCTGTAACTCCGATTCCCGAACCCATATCTATATATCTTTTATCATCCTCAGAATAGACCTCCGAGCCCATGCCTGAAGCAATTTCAATGGGGAATCTATTATAAGTATTCGCAACATACTGTTTATCTTTTTCAATAATGCTCATTATTTATCACCTGTTACCATCGTTCCTGCACCTTCATCGGTTAAAAGCTCCATCAAAATTGCATGGGGCACGCGACCATCAAGGATGGTTACTTTTTTAACACCCTCATTAATTGCCTCGATACAGCAATCGACCTTAGGAATCATTCCGCCCGAAATCACACCCTCATCATAAAGCTTATGCGCTTCGCTGATAGTCAATTCACGGATGAGGGTTGAAGGGTCGTCCTTATCCATTAAGATGCCATCGATATCGGTCATCATAATAAGTCTTTTGGCTTCAAGCGCGCCTGCGATAAAGGAGGCGGCTGTATCGCCATTTATATTATAAGCATTTCCCTTTTTATCGCAACCGAGGGTTGAGATAACGGGGATGTAGCCCTTTTCGAGAAGGTCAATAACAGGATTGATATGAACGCCTGTTATTTCGCCGACATATCCCAATTTTTCATCCTTCATTTTAGCCTCGATGAGCCTTCCATCCATACCGGAAATACCCATCGCCTTGCCGCCCTTCATTTCGAGCAGATTAACCAAGGTTTTATTAACCTTACCTGCCAAAACCATCTGAACAATATCAACAGTTTCTTTATCGGTTACGCGAAGTCCGTTTACAAATTTAGGCTCTTTTCCGAGCTTTGCCATTGTTTCGCTGATTTCAGGGCCGCCTCCATGAACGAGAACAACCTTAACTCCGATAAGCCACAAAAGCACAATATCCTCCATAACCTGCTGTTTCAACTGCTCGTTTATCATAGCGTTGCCACCATATTTCACAACGATAACCTCGCCATTAAAACGTCTGATATAAGGAAGCGCTTGAGTTAATACCTCTGCTCTTTCGGCATTTGAAAAATGATTATCCATATATATCTCCTTAAAATTTATGTTCTGTAATCTCCGTTTATTTTAACGTAGTCATAAGTAAGGTCGCAGCCCCAAGCGGTTGAAGAATATTCGCCATCTCCAAGACCAACGAGAATCTCGATTTCCTTTTCAAGCAAAATTTCTTTTGCCTTTTCTTCGGAAAAAGGAACGCCTGCGCCATTTTTACAAACCTCTATCTCGCCTTTATTTGATTTAAAGGAAACATCGACCTGATTTACGTCAACCTTCGCGCCGCTATAACCTATCGCGCAAAGAACTCTGCCCCAGTTTGCATCGGCGCCAAACATCGCCGCTTTAAGAAGGCTCGAGCAAATAACGCTTTTTGCAACAGTTTTTGCGGTATCAAGGGAATCAGCTCCCGTAACCTTACATTCCAGAAGCTTAGTTGCTCCCTCGCCATCGCCGGCGATCATTCGACAAAGTCCGATTGTGACAGTGTTAAGAGCCTTCATAAACTCCTCGAAATCCGCATTTTGCTCGGTTATTTCAGGATTCTCCGCCATTCCGTTTGCAAGGAGAACTACCATATCATTAGTAGAGGTATCTCCATCTATGCTGATCATATTAAAGGTATTGCTGATATTCCCTTTGAGAGCCAAGGAGAGCATTTCGGGAGAAATTGCGACATCGGTTGTTAAGAAAACAAGCATGGTTGCCATATTGGGATGGATCATTCCGCTTCCCTTTGCAATTCCGCCAAGGCGACAGGTTTTGCCCGAAAGGGTAAATTCAACTGCAATTTCTTTAGAAATGGTATCGGTTGTCATAATAGCTTCGGCAGCGAGGTTACCGTTTTCCGTGGAAAGCCCTTCCGCCAAGGCGGGGATTCCGTTTACAATCGGCTCAAGATTTAAGGGCTGACCGATAACTCCCGTTGAAGCAACAACAACATCCTTCGCGCTGATATTAAGCTGAGAACCGACCGCTTCGCTCATTTTTTCTGCAATTTCGATTCCGTCGGCATTGCAGGTGTTGGCATTTCCGCTGTTGCAGATGACTGCTGAAGCAAAGCCATCGGAGATATGATTTTTAGTAACGGTCAAAGGTGCGCCTTTAACCAAGTTCGTTGTATAAACTGCGGCGGCAGAAGCTCTTTTTTCGCTGACAATCAGCGCCAAATCGCGCTTGGAATGATTCTTCCTTATTCCGCAATGAATTCCGTTTGCCTTAAAGCCTTTTGCGGCGCAAACTCCGCCATTAATAATCTGCATCAGATTTCTCTCCTAAATTTATATATTTAAGCCTTCCGCTTCATCGGCGCCTAAAAGAATATTCATATTCTGAATAGCCGAGCCCGAAGCGCCTTTTCCAAGGTTATCAAATCGGGAAACGAGCAAAATTCTATCCTCATTTCCGAAAACCGATATTTCCATCGTATCAAGCCCCGAAAGAGCCGAAGCCGAAAGGAAGCCTTCCTCGCTTTTCACATCGATAAACTTAACGATTTTTCCTTTATAAATATCCGAATAAACCTTTTTTATATCTTCCAAAGAGCCATTTATCTGCGATTTATGAAGCCCGATGGAAACCTCCATTCCGCTGTAAAAATCGCCGACAACGGGAGAAAATATCGGAGCATTTTTAAGCCCGCAGACAGCCCCCATCTCTTTAAGATGCTTATGCGCCTGGGCTAAAGCATACTGCCTCGGAGCGCCCAGAAAAGGATCTCTGTTTTCTTCCTCATATTGGGCAATCATGCCCTTGCCACCGCCCGAATAGCCCGTTAACGAAAAACAAGAAAGCAAGGCATCCTCGGGGATTATTCCTGCATCCACCAAGGGCTTTACCAAAGCCACGAAGCCGCTTGCATGGCATCCGGGATTTGCGATTCTTTTGGAATTTTTTATAGCCTCGTTTCCGATAAGCTCGGGGAAGCCATAGGTCCAGCCGGCCATAGTTCTATGGGCGGTTGAGGTATCGATAATAGCGGTATTGGGATTTTCACTTAGCGAAACCGCTTCTATAGCTGCCGCATCAGGCAAGCAAAGAAAGGCAATATCCGCCGAATTGATGGCGGCCTTTCTCGCTTCGGTATCCTTTCTTATTTCATCGGGAAGAATAATAAGCTCTATATCCTTTCTCGAGGATAACCTTTCATAAATGCGAAGCCCCGTTGTTCCTGCGCTTCCATCGATAAATACTTTTGTCATTATAAACCATAACCTTCCGAAAAGCAATAATTTTTTTAAGTGTTAAAGGAAAATATTCCCCTATCTTAATTTCTTGCATAATTATACAAGAAATATACAGAATTGTCAACGTTATTCCGCATATTTATACAATATTCTCAAGTTTGCATTAAAATTTATACATAAATATGCATTTTTTGTGCAATTAAACAAATAAACGTCTTCAAGCTCTCTTCAAAAGCTTAGAGATGACCGCATAAACAAGCAAGCTTACAACGCCATATATCGCAAGGGGAAGGATGAATGCATCGTTATAAACTGCGTTTATATAATAAAAAGTCGGCAAAAGCTTTGTTATAAAAAATGCGCCGTTAAAATCGAGGAAAACAGGAGAAAGCGAAAGCAAAACGATAACTATAAGGGGCAAGACCGCGCCGAATATTTCAAGCTTTTTAAAGATGACTCTGAGAATGGAGCAAAATCCTGCAGACGGGATCAGAAGCAAAAGCATAAGTCCCAGTTCCCTTAAAAACGAGACCGAAAGCCCCGAAATAAAAATAGAGACAAGCGCCATTGCAACCGCAGGAAGCATACATACCACCTGATAAAAAATTGCTATAACTCTTCTTTTACCTGCACCGTAGAATATAAAAAGCCCGTTTTTATCATCTATCATATATAAGCAAGCGATCCCTAAGCCTGCGAATATCACAAGCACCGCAAGAATACCTCTCACAGGGGCTTTCAGGAAGCTACTCTCCCCTTTTTCATTTTTAGCAGAGGAAGAAAATTCGAATAAATCCTTATAGTCGCCGTCAGCACCGCTATCATAAAAAGCCTCCAGCTCGCTATCGCTCATTTTCGAAAGTTCTTTAACGTTACCTCTTATAAAGCTTATGTAAAGCTCCTTTGAGGCTTCAGAATAAACCGCCGCCGAAAGCTTTTCATGAGAGAGCCTTAAGGGAACTGTTTCTTCTCTTTCTATAACGCGAACTTTATAAGCTTCATCCACGGCTTCAGGAAATATCCAAGCGGCATCGACTTTAGATTTTGAAACCGCATTTATCGCAGCTTTCTCCGATTCATAAATCTCAAAAGAAATCAGCCCCTCATCCGACATAAGCTTTTCTATAACCGCATTTGAGGAGACTGCTTTTTTTGTTTCTCCCGCAAGAGCTATTTTAACGATACCGCCCTCTTCCCCTGCCATCATTACAACCAGAAAGGAAATAATCGGAATCACGAGAAGCACTGCGAGAAAGCTCGGCCTTTTGAGAAGTCTTTTATTAAGGAGCAGAAGGAATTTCAGAGCCTTTGATATTTTTCTCATCGTCTCTTACCTCCCAAACCTAAAATTTTCCTGTTTCTTACAACTATACTGATAAGAAGGAAAACTATTCCCCATGCAAGCGCCAAAAGAAGGCTATCCTGATTAACCTCCCCGGAAACTATCGAGGAAGTATAGCTTCTTGCCGCGGCAGAGGGCAAAAATGAGGTGATTCGCGAAATAGAATCGGGCAAAAAGCTTATGGGATAGATGCAACCTGTGACGTATCCCATAAACACAGCTGCCAAAAACTGCATTAAAATTCCGCTTGCGATTCCCGAGGTTAAGCCAAACAGCAAAAACTGATATGAGCTTATCACAAAAACAAAGGGTGCAAGCTTTATCAAAATCAGCAGCACGTCGGCGGTGCCTCTGAATCGGGCAAGCTCCGGGAAAATGGTTGAAACCTCAGGGACTGCCGAAAGCCCCAACAATATCACCGCAAGCACCGCATATATCATCAAAAAATATGAAATAAATTCTGCCAGAATCTGGCTCGGCGCGTTTATCGAGCGAGAAGCCAATACTCTGAAAAAGGTTTTGTCCGTTTTAGCAAAAATCGGGACCAAGGAAAGGCCCATCAATAAGAAAAGAAGCGTTCCGAATCCGCAGAGCAGATAGCTATTGAAGGAAAGACCATCCCCAACGCCTATCACCTCGACCTCATAAAAATCGGTTCGATTAATTATTTCGGCAACGTATTCGAAGCTGATATCGGTCATATAATCGCGGGTTTTATCGCTTCCGCCCGCCTCATTGAGCGCCTTTTTAAGCCCGAAGATTCCTTTTTGCGTTTCATAAAGAAGCTCAGAAACCGCCTTGGTAAGCTCGGTTTTGAATATCGAAACCAAATCAACAGAGCCGGCGGTTGTAACGTATTTCACCTTTCCAAGCTTTCCGCTTGCGGCGTTTTCGATAAACTCATCCGTCAAGACAACGTAAGCCGAAATTTCGGAATTATTGATTTTTTTCTGCGCTTCTTCCTCGGTCATTTCGATTATATCCACGGTATATCTTGAGGAATCAAGGGTTTTAAGGGCAGAAACGCCGAAATCGAGATACATACTGTCGCTTTCGCCGACAAGACCAATTTTAAAGCGTTGGTTCTTTTCATCTGCTTCGGCCATCTTCATCATTCCGCTTAAAATCATAGAGATAGCGATTGCTAAAGCCAAAGATACCACCATCAAAAAAGGGAATACCTTGGCGCATCTTTTTAAAGATAACTTAAAATATCCTCCCACGGTTTTCATTTGATGCTCTCCATAAGCTTTTCGGCATCACCATCAAAAGTGAAGGGATAAAGCTCGCCATCCTTAATTATGTAAAGCTTATCGCAAAGCTGAAGCTCTGAGATATCGTGGGTTGCAAGGAATATGATATCCCCATTTCCCTTTCGTTCCTTAAGATAGCTCGAAATTTCTTGCTTGCAGATAATATCGAGCGCAGCCGTTGGCTCATCAAGAAGCAATATCGGTTGATTTTTATAAACCGCGCAGCCGATAGATAGCCTCTTTTTCATTCCTCCCGACATTTTCGAAACGGGAACCTTTATAAATTCATCAATACCGAGGGATTTTAACATTCCTTCTTTAAGCGAGCTTTTAAGCGCTTTTCTATCATACCACAAGGAAAGGTTATCAAAGGCGGAAAGCTCCTCTATGAGAGGAGTCCCCTGAGGGACAAAGCCGACAAGCTCCGCAAGCCTTCTTTTAGAAGAAAAAAGATTTTCGCCATCAGCTATAAATTCGCCTCCGCTCGGGCGCACAACTCCTGCAAGAATCGATAACAACGTGGATTTTCCGCATCCGTTTGCACCGAGAATGCCAATACATTCTCCGCTTTGGGCTTTCAAAGAAATATCCTTTAAAACCGATTTTCTACCGTATTTCTTGCTAATGCATTTAATTTCAATATTCACCCGATTCACCTTCCTAAAACAAATATGTTGGTGCTGCAAAAAACAACACCAACATAAATTAGATTAAGTTTTAATTAATATTCATCCTCGTCGAAATTATAGTCGCTATAATCATAGTTTTCATAATAATCGGCATCCTCTTCGTCTTCGAAATCGTCAAAATTGAAATCATCTTCGCTGTAATCTTCGACATCGGAGCCATAGTCGGAGTCATAGTCGGAGTCATCTTCATCACCGTAATAATCGAGATAATCATTACCGGCTACCATCTCTTCATCGTTGGTTTCGTTTCCTAAAAGACCGGAAATATCGAAGCCGCTTTCCTTGAGCCACTCGGTGAGGTCGTTAGAATCGTTTGCTTCATAAACGTCCTTAGGCTGATAGATTATATCCTCTGAATCCTTAGATTTAGAATTGATATCGATTCCAACGAGGAGCTCTTTATCCTTCAAAACGTTGATGCTGAAATCAGCTGTATCATCAGTTATATTATATTTAAACTCAATAGAAGGATTGAGCATGGTTACAATTGTCTTAGCCATGCTGTCAAGCTCAGAGATAATTCCCTTTCCAAGCTTTACGATGATGCTTCCGCTATAATCATTGTCATCGCAGATAACGTCTTTACCCTCTACTTTAACGAGTTCAATTGTTTTTTTGCCGTTAACTAAAGTAACTGTTCCGTTGAAGCTATAATCGAAGCCGTAGTCACCTGTTCCCACCATATCAAAAATAATCTGATCGCCACCGGCGTTCACCTTACTTTGAAGAGCGAACTTATCGCCATCGGTTGCTCTGAGGGTTGAAGAATACAAGACCTTTTCATTCTCTTCATAGGTATAAATTTCGCGACCGATAACCTCGCCTGAAGAGCTAACGTAAGAAACGATGCTCAAAAACTTTTCGCCCTCCTGATTTGCGAGATTGGTAAGGCTTTCCTGAATGGTAGCCTGGCCTTCATTAAGAGTCGAAAGAAGAGAATTATAAAGGGTTGTTTCATT
>JAZORV010000378.1:0-4245 GCA_045656785.1 Acutalibacteraceae bacterium
AGGGCGCCACGGAGCTCTATTAGCCGAGTTTTCGCTACAGAGTTTAGTTCGAGCGGATCTAGTGTCTAGCATCTAGCGTCTAACATCTAAAATGATTGAGTTTAATTCGAGCGGATCTAGTGTCTAGCATCTAGCGTCTAACATCTAAAATGATTGAGTTTAATTCGAGCGGATCTAACATCTAAAATCTAATGTCTAACATCTAGAATGACCGAGTTTAGTCCGAGCAAAGCTAACATCTATTATCTAACATCTAAAACAAAAACAAAAGCAAAAGCCCCTGCGAAATCGCAAGGGCTTTCCTTATGCTCAAATTTATTATTTAAGATTTGTAACTCCCATTGGGGATTTAACTGCGGCTTCGGCTGCGGCGATGCAATAGCCTAAAAGCTCGGAAGCTGTGATAGTTACACCCTTTTCGGCAAGATCAGAAACGTCGGTTGCGCAAATTGAAAGAAGGTCGTCGTTAGCTGCAAGCTCGCTCAGATCTGCGCCCGTTATGGTTTTAAACCAAACCAAAGAGGCGGTCAATCTGCCATAGGTTAAATTCAAATGATATCCATCGCGGGTGAGGTGATCGCCGATAGCGGTTCGCATATTCTGAATTGCAGTTCCCGAAGGAAGAAGAAGCTCGATTTCGGGATATTCGCCCAAAACGTATTCGCCCGCATTGAGAATAGCGTTATACATTGTTTCCTGATTGCTGTCATAGTTTTTGAAGCCGCTATGGGTGGAATCCTGCTGATAAGCCCAGGTTGAATGCCACATAAGCCGAGCTTCGGGGTTGGTTTTATTTTCGCTTATATAATCAACAAGTTTTTCGAGATAGGGCTCGAAGGTATCTGTAAGGCCGGAACGATGGCTGACCTGCTGAATCGAAATATAATCCCAATCCTCATCCTTAAGGCCTGTGAGAAGGGGCGTTGAGGCTGTTCCCTTCCATTCGTTGGCTGTGTTTTTATGATAGGTATAAGCGGCGGCGTTGCCTTCGGCGTTGTTCCAATGAGTTTCAAGGGAGCATCCGCCGATATAGAGGTTTCCGAGAATGATCTCATCCTCCGCATAGCCATAAGCCTTCGCAACCTTATAAAGATGCTCCATCGCATCGACGCTGAAGCTGTTTCCTATCGCCAAAACGCGGAATTTCTCGGGCGCGGTAACGATATTTTTAGGATTGAGAATCTCTTTTCTTAAAGCGATGGAATCGGTTACCGTTGTTTTGCGGTTTTTATCGAGATCGCCTGCGCGCGGCTGCTCGCCTGCAAGGACCTTTTCATTAAGGCTAACAATATCCGTAACCGAAAGCTCGCCGTTTTCATCAATGTCTCCGAGGATTTTGGTTATATATTCCGCAATAACTTCATTTCCATATTTTATGCAGATTTTTCCGCCGTTTTCGATAAGCGCAACGGAGCTTGTAACCGCGGCGCCCGATTTATCGAAGAAAAGAGCGTTTGCTTTGGGGATTCCGAGAGTTTTGGTGAAGCTTGCGAATCTATCGCCTAAGCTAACGTAGATATTCTCACCATCCGTTACAACCTCTTCATTTGCCTCGAAATCAGCCTTCGAGAAAGCGAAATCAACCGTGATATTAGCGGTAACCTTATCTATTTTGTATTCTCCGTTTATGGGGGTTATCTCGGTTTCGCCGTGAGTAACCTTAGTTACGGTTTCTCCTGCGGCGGTTTTAATTTTAAAGGAGACCGATTCACCCATCGGGGCGATGTAAGATCCAACGTCTTCGCTATCAATAATATTTGCGCTGCCGGCTAATGAAACGTCATTTTTAGCGTTAAGGGTGATAGAGGCGGCTTTCACGAGATAAAAATTATCGATATAGCTTTTTGTGTAAGAACCCTCGCTGTTGATCTTCGCGGAAAAGCTTTCAACCTCTCCCGAATAGAAAACCTTGGTGCGCTTTGCCCATTTATCAACCGATGCGGGAACGTAATCCTTCCAATCGGTGCCTTTTTCGTTCAAGAAGGTATCGACCTTCGGAGCCAAAGAAAAATATCCGCCCGATTTAAGCTTGCTTTCATCGGTCAAAACATTCTTATATTCATAAGAATAGATATAATAAGAATTTTTATCGAGGGGCTCGTTAAAAAGGGTTTGCGTTTTTCCCGAAAAAGCATAGGTAACCCCTGTTTTTCCGCTATCAATTGCCGCATAATTAGAAGGCTCTATCATATAGACCCTGCCATGGTCCGCTTCGGCCGAATCGAAAAGACCGAAAATTGTTTTATCTTCTAAATTATCGGGAGTTGCCATAGTTCCCGTGGCGTTTTCGAGATTGGTGTCGGCAACAACGAATTCATTATCGAGATCATCCTTTGCTTCTACGCTGTTTTCCCCGAAGCCCTCAGCTAAGGCGAGCATAGGCACAAGAGATAAAACGAGGATAGAGAGAATCGCTGCAATAAACCTTTTCATTATTTTGCACACTCCTTTTTTTAGTTTACACTATAATTTTAACAGATAATTGAAAATTTTTAAATAGATATTTTTAGTCTTTTTTTGCACTTTTCTTTGCAATATTTTAATATTTTTCCTTTATTTTAACTATTTTTTGCAAACAACCGATAATTTTAATCGTTTCATAAAAAATCTCCACCCTTATGCTTTAAGGCAACCCCTTGCTTTTTATATATATTCGTTCATCCGCTTTCGATAAGAAAGAGGAGGAATGCCGACCTTTTCTTTAAATATTCTCGAAAAATAATAGGCGGAGGAGAAGCCGCATTTTTCCGCTATCTCTCCCATAGAAAGATTGGTTGAAGCCAGCAGATCCTTTGCGACGTTTAGCCTGAAATCGATAATATACTGTATTGGAGAAACACCGAATTTTTCTTTGAAGCACTTGCGGAAATGCGCTTCGGAAAAGCCTATTCTATCTGCGATCTCCTCTATCGTTAAATATGGGTCGGAATAATTGTTTTTAACGTATTCGATGCTCTCGAGATATTTATTTTTGCCTTCGCTTGAGCCAACAAGCTTCGAAATGATGCGATAGAGCATCGAAAAGCTTTCGCTATGGCTTTCGGCTGCCCTGATAAGATAGGCCTTTTTAAGAGCTTTGAAATCATTTTCAAATCCGACGTCGCGGCTAAAGTGAAATATCTTGCACTCGGTATCCGTTATTTCCTCCATAACGAGAAAATTCACTATCGCGGCGGCGCATTTTTTGGGCTTAGTGAAGGTGTAGCGCGCACCTCTCGGAAGAAAGATCCCTGTGCCGCTCTCGATGCGGGTGGTAGTTTCGTGCTGAGTAAGCAAAGCATAGCCTTCGAAAACAAAAACAAATCCGCAATAGCCCCTTTCGCTTATAACGTTTGTGGTGGGCAAGGAGCCACTATCGGTTATAATAACATGAGCTATCCTTTTGATGGTAACGTCTTTTATAATATCGAATACTTCCATTAAGCTCTCACTTCCCTTCGCAGCCTCTGTTTTTATTTTATCATCAAAAATAACAAAAATCAAGCACAATAATGTGTAAAAAATGATTGAAATATGCAAAAAATTTGCATTTTATCTATTGACTTCTACATATAAAAAATATAATATAAAATCAGAGCCTTTGGGCGAAATAAAAAAAGGAGTTGTTTTTATGCGAAAAATCAAAAAAACTTTGGCTTTAATGCTTTCTCTTTGCATGGTTTTGGGCCTGTTTTCAATAGTCCCCGCTTTTGCAAATGAAACGGAAGCCATCGAGAACTACCAAAACATCACGTTCGTTGATGAAACTCAAGAAGTTTCTTCGGGCAACAGCGCGACCTTTGAAAAGAAAAAGAGTTACCTCACGGTATATTCAAATCTTTCGGGAACAGAGCTCGAGCTTCACGGTATGGATTCTGCTTTCTTGGCTGAGAAATATAAGAATCAAACCTCGAAGATCCAGTCTATCACCTATACTGCCTTCAAAGGCAAGACCGCAACCCCTGACACCTTAAACCCTGTAACCTTTTCCGCTGAAGCTTTAAGCGATAGCTTCGTTAAAATGACCGATAAAAACATCACCGACAGCGCGGACTCTACCGGATCTGCATGGAGCTCAAGCGGTTGGTGGAAAGGAACAAGCGCTACCATCTATGAAGTTTATGCAGCGGCTCAGAGCCAGGATATCCTTTATTCTCAAGAGCGCGTTGATGCAGGCTTCTATGATGCCGATCTGACGCTTGAGCTCAGCGAAAAAACAAATGTTGAGTCTCTTTATCTTTTTGGTCATAGATCCTGCAAAACAAG
>JAZORV010000379.1:0-2590 GCA_045656785.1 Acutalibacteraceae bacterium
TATTTTAGCGCTTCTTTAGGCTTGAAGCCGCCAAATTCGCCCCAATCGAGATGGAATTTTCCTGTCATTCCGAAATAATGTTTACCTGTTTTTGAGAAAAATTTTGCTCTGACAGGCATTTTATCATATCCGCCCCAAGCGGTTGGAAGATCTTCCATTTCAAAATGGGTTTGCAAAGGATGATATTTCGGACGGTATTGGTCAGCTCCGCCTGAATTGAAGAAAATAGTGGCGTCGGGGTGATATTTCCTCATAATTTCATCGCATTTTTCCATAAATCTCATACGTTTTTTGAGAAAATATGCTCTGACGTCCGCCTCATTCTCCACGTCATAGCCTTCATTTTTCATGCCCTCGCGACATTCATCGCAATAACATTCGTTGCCCACGATGCAAATATCATAGAAAAGCCCATCAATATCCTTATATCTTTGGCAAATTTCCTCGGTTAGGGCATAGATATGCTCGCAATAGCTCGTATCGTTTAGGCACAAGGTCTGCCAATTACAATTTGGCTTTATATCATCGGGCTCGCCTTTTTTGAAGCCCCACGTACATTGCTCGGAGCCATCCTTATTTCTTGCTATCCATTCCGGATGCTCTTTAGCATCCTTATCCGACCAACCGGCAGTTATATAAATCGGCATATTAACCCCGATTTCATGAGCGGCTTCAAGCATTGCTCCCGTTAAATCAAAATCAAGATTCGGGTGCATTGTTCCGATCTTTGTTGGATAATAGCAAAGGCTATGATGACATTTTGCAAAAATTGTCATGCTTTCAATTTCCGCATCTTTCAAAGCTTTTTGGAATTTCTTTTTATCAAATCTGCTTCCGATTCCGGGGATATCGGGAGAGGTGTGAAAATCTAAATGAACAAGTCTTCTCGGCGCTTTGCATTTTGGCATAAAATCTCGCTCCTTTTTTCTTTATCACTGTTATTATATAATAACGCAACCGCAAAATCAATGCAAATTTTCATATATTTTATGAATTTTTCTGCTTATAAAACGTTGAATTATGCGATAATTTATGATAAAATAATGTTTTAGAAATAATAGCAAAAAATAAGGAGAGATTTTATGTATCCTATGAAGCTTTCCCCTGCCCTCAAGGATTATATCTGGGGCGGAGACAGATTGAAAAAAGAATATGGAATTGAAAGCGACCTTGACAGGGTTGCAGAAGCCTGGGTGCTTTCCTGCCATACAGACGGCCCTTCAACCGTTTTGAATGGTGAATATAAAGGATTAACTCTTGCCGAAGTTATCGAAAAGGAAGGCAAAGAAATCCTTGGCAAAAATGCTGAAAGTTTTGAATTTTTCCCAATTCTTGTAAAGCTGATTGATGCGAAATCCAATCTTTCGATTCAGGTTCATCCAAGCGATGACTATGCCCTTAAAAACGAGGGGCAGTTCGGTAAAACCGAGATGTGGTATGTTATGGATTGCGACGAGGGAGCTTATCTTTATTATGGTTTTGACCACGAAATTTCTCCCGAGGAATTTAAAGCGAGAATTGAAGACAATACAATATGCGAGGTTCTTAATAAAGTCCCCGTTAAAAAAGGTGATTTCTTTTTCATTGAAGCCGGAACGATTCACGCCATCGGAGGCGGACTTCTTATCGCAGAAATTCAGCAAAATTCTAATCTTACATATAGAGTTTATGACTACGGAAGAGTTGGAGCAGACGGAAAGCCTCGCGAGCTTCATATTGAAAAAGCGCAGAAGGTTACAACCCTTAAAAAGCCCTCAATCCCCTATGGCGCTCCTACAAGCTCCAGGCTTGCAAGCTGCAAATATTTCACCTCAGATATAATCGAGGTTTCGGGCGAAAAAACTTTGAATATCGGTGATGACAGTTTTCTTTCTCTGCTGCTTTTAGAGGGTGAAGCTACTGTTGGAGATATTTCGCTTGCAAAGGGCGAAAGTATATTTATTCCTGCTTCATTTGGGGCTTTAAAGATTAAAGGAAACGCTAAATTTATTTCGAGCAAGGTGTGAAAAATGGCGATAATAAATATAGTTATGGTTGAGCCCGAGATTCCGCAAAATACGGGCAACGTTGCAAGAACCTGCGCTGCAACAGGCGCAAGGCTTCATATTGTTGGGCCGATGGGCTTTAAAATCGACGACAAAAAGCTAAAACGCGCAGGCCTCGATTATTGGCATTTTTTAGACATCACGTATTATGAAAATTTGGCAGAATTTTTCGAGAAAAACAAGGGAGATTTCTTCTTTTTCACAACGAAGGCTCGCCACACATATTCCGATGTTTCCTATCCCGATAATTGTTATCTTTTCTTCGGAAAAGAAACTAAAGGTCTGCCCGAAGAATTGCTCCTCGAAAATCCCGAAAAATGTGTTCGGGTGCCAATGATTGCAAAAGCAAGAAGCCTTAATCTTTCCAATACAGTTGCTATTGCAACCTATGAGGTTTTGAGACAATGGAATTTCCCCGAGCTTCAAAATTTTGGTCAGCTTCATAACTACTCTTGGGATGATGCGGAATAAAAAGGTAATTTTTGTTGATAATAATTACATAAAAAAGCGAGTATTCATTCCTCTTTTTGTGAAAAAAGTAAATC
>JAZORV010000380.1:0-5043 GCA_045656785.1 Acutalibacteraceae bacterium
AGCAATGAGCAACGCGATGCTTTTCTGGCGCAGCTTTACCCATTGGATAGGCGGAATGGGTGTTATCGTTTTTGTTATGGCAATAATCCCCTCCACGACCGACCGTTCCATTCATATAATGCGCGCGGAGGTTCCGGGGCCCGTTGTCGGCAAGCTTGTTCCGAAGGTCCGCGAAACTGCAAAAATTCTTTATCTTATCTATATAACCCTCACCCTACTATTGGTAATTCTCTTGTTGCTTGGCAAAATGCCTCTCTTTGATTCATTTGTTCACGCTTTCGGAACGGCAGGCACGGGAGGCTTCGGAATAAAGGCTGATAGCATTAGCAGCTATTCCCCCTATCTTCAATGGGTTATAACTGTGTTTATGCTTCTTTTCGGCATAAACTTCAACCTATATTATCTCATTCTGCTGCGCAGAATAAGATCGGTTTTAAAAAGTGAAGAGCTTTGGTTTTATTTAGGAATTGTTGCGTTTTCAGTAGCCGCTGTTACTGCGGACGTATACCCCTTATATAATTCCCTTTCGGAATCCATAAGGCATTCCGCTTTCCAAATTTCTTCTATTATAACAACGACCGGATATTCAACCGTTGATTCCAACGCCTGGCCCGTTCTTTCGAAAGGAATTATGATTATCCTTATGTTCTTTGGCGCCTGCGCCGGCTCGACGGGTGGTGGCTTCAAGCTTTCGCGAATCATAATTATTCTCAAAACAATAAAAGGGAATCTCAAGAAAATGCTTCATCCGAAGGCAAAAAGCTCGGTGCGTTTTGAGGGCAAAAAGGTTGAAAACGAAACCATTCTCGGAATTCTTAATTATCTTGCGATTTACGTTTGCATCTTTGTTGTAACGCTTTTGATAATAAGCGCCTCGGGGCAGTTCGATTTTGAGACTAACTTCACCGCTGTTACCTCTTGTTATAACAATATCGGGCCTATCTTTTCGCCCGAATCCCCCGCGGTATCCTTTGCAGATTATACAGGTTTTTCAAAAATCATCTTTTCCTTCTCGATGCTTTTCGGAAGGCTTGAGATTTTCCCGATGATTTTCCTATTTTCTCCAAAGCTTTGGTCTAAAAAGAGCTGATTATAAATATTGATTTTATGGGGTTGTTTTTTAAAAGCAACCCCCAAAATATGCAAATTCCAATTTAAAAGAGGTCCTTTTTTATGCAAATTCTTTTATCCCTTTCCGTCTGTATCTTAGGAGGGCTTTTGCTCTCCCGCTTAGCGAAGCTTTTAAAGCTCCCTGCTGTTACCGCTTATCTCGTTGCGGGAATCCTCGTTGGCCCTTACGTTCTCGGGCAATTAGGAATCGAGGGCTTGGGCTTCATTTCGATGGAAGAGGTTGAATCCTATAAGCTGCTTTGCGATATCGCGCTCGGCTTTATAGCATTTTCCATCGGAAACGAATTCAGGCTTTCTCAGCTGAGAGATACAGGCAAGCAAGCTGTTATTATAGGAATATTCCAGGCTGTTTTGGCAACGGTGGTTGTTGATGCAGTTTTAATCGGGTTGCATTTTCTTTTCCCCGAAATCCTTCCCTTGGAAGCGGCAATAGTTTTGGGCGCGATAGCTTCTGCCACCGCCCCCGCCGCAACGCTCATGGTTGTTCGCCAATATAAGGCGAAGGGCCCTTTAACCGACCTGCTTTTACCTATTGTTGCGCTTGATGATGCTGTTGGTCTTGTGCTTTTTGCGGTTTCCTTCGGCGTTGCAAGAAGCATGGTTTTGGGGCATACAAACATTCTCAACGTTATCCTGGAGCCTGTTTTAGAGGTTGTTTTATCCTTGGCTCTCGGATTGATAATGGGCATTCTTTTCACCTTCCTCGAGCGCTTTTATCACTCGCGCTCAAAGAGACTTTCGGTTTCGGTTGCCTTCGTTTTATTAACTGTTGGGCTCTCTATGCTCGAATTCGAAATTGGCGGAATACATATCGCCTTCTCATCTCTGCTCGTTTGCATGATGCTCGGAACGGTATTTTGCAATGCATGCGATTTTTCGGAAGAGCTTATGGATAGGCTCGACCGCTGGACCGCGCCCCTATTCATCATCTTCTTCGTTTTAAGCGGTGCAGAGCTTGAGCTTTCGGTTTTCTCCGAAATTACCATCGTTTTCATCGGCGTTGCTTATATTCTCAGCCGTTCTCTCGGAAAATATTTCGGAGCAAGGCTCAGCGCCGATTTCACCAAATGCTCTCCCACTATCTGCAAATATCTCGGAGTAACACTGCTTCCTCAAGCGGGCGTTGCGCTTGGAATGGCGCTTAAGGCAGGCGAGCTTGGAGAAATTGGAAATATCGTTAGAAACATCACCCTTTTTGCAGTTCTTGTTTACGAGCTTATCGGACCTATGATGACAAAGCAAGCGCTCTTAAAAGCGGGCGAAATAAAGCCCGAAGAAAAGAAGAGCTCGAGAGGAATTCTTCATCATCATTAATTTTAAACTTAATTTTTCGAAAATTAGCGCAGCTTCATTTTTTTGAAGCTGCCTTTTTTATTTCATAAAATTTGTAATATTTCCGTTTTGCTCGGCTATACTAACCTTGCTTTAATAAATTTTATTTTGGAGGCAAAATTTATGAAAAAATTCAAAAAAACAATATCTCTTGCGCTTTCTCTCGCCCTTATTTTATCTATGATCGCTTTATTTTCAGCCTGCTCCAACAAAGCAACGGGCACCATAAGATACCTGAATTTCAAGCCTGAGAGCGCAGAAATTTATGAAGAGCTCGCAAAGGCTTACGAAAAGGAAACGGGAATCAAGGTTATCGTTGAAACGGCGGCTAATAATCAATACGAATCAACTCTGGCTTCTAAAATGTCCACCGATGAAGCCCCGACCCTTTTCCAAATCAACGGACCAAAAGGCTTTGCCGCCTGGAGGGATTACTGCGCCGACCTTTCGGATACGGAATTATATAAACATTTAACCGATAAATCCCTCGCTGTTACTTCTGACGGCAAGGTTTATGGCATTCCTTACGTTGTTGAAGGCTACGGAATAATCTATAACAAGGCTATAACCGATAAATATTTCGCCCTCAAAAACAGAGACACTTCCATTTCCTCGATGGATGATATAAAAAGCTTCAAGACGCTCAAAGCAGTTGTCGAGGATATGCAAAAGCATAAATCCGAGCTTGGCATTGAGGGAGTTTTCGCATCCACTTCATTAAAATCAGGAGAGGATTGGCGCTGGCAGACCCATCTTGCAAACATCCCTTTATATTATGAATTCTATGAAAACAACGTCGACCTTTCCTCCGACGACACAAAAAAAATCCGCTTTCAATATGCCGAAAATTTCAAAAATATCTTCGATCTTTATATAAACAATTCCGTTACCGACAGAAAATCACTCGGCACAAAAACCGTTACCGATTCTATGGCGGAATTTGCCCTTGAGAGATGCGCCATGGTTCAAAACGGAAACTGGGCATGGGGTCAGATTGCCGATGTTTCGGGGAATAAGGTTAAGGAAGAAAACGTTAAATTTCTTCCGATTTTCACGGGCGCCGAAGGAGAAGAGGCGCAAGGGCTCTGTGTTGGAACGGAGAATTTCTATGCCATAAATAAAATGGCGCCCGAAGAGGATAGAAAAGCCGCGGCGGACTTTATTTATTGGCTTTATTCAAGCAAAACCGGCAAGGATTACGTTATCAATAAATTAGGCTTTATTGCCCCTTTCGATACCTTTGAGGAGAATGAAAAGCCCAAGGACCCGTTAGCCCTCGAAATTCTTCGATATATGGAAAAAGAGGGCGCGGTTTCAGTTCCCTGGAATTTCACGATTTTCCCCTCGCAAAATTTCAAGGAGACCTTCGGCGGAGCGCTTCTTAAATACGCGCAAGGCACAAAAAGCTTCGAGGAGCTGAAAAAAGACGTTATCGATTCCTGGAAAAAGGAAGCTGATGCTTCAGCCTCTTAATTGCCTTTTTGGAGGAATGCTCAATGCGAAATAATCTCAAGCGCTACGCGCCCATTTTCCTTTTCCCAACGCTTTTTTGTTTTATTTTTGCCTTTATAATACCTTTTCTTTTGGGCATTTTTCTCTCCTTTACTAATTTCACCACCGTTGAAAACGCTCAATTTATCGGTTTTTCCAACTATATAAAGGCTTTCACCTTCGACACTGAATTTACGAGCGCTCTCCTTTTTACCGCGCTTTTCACCATCGTTTCTATAATAACCGTAAACGTTCTCTCCTTTTCTTTAGCCCTCTTATTGACCCGAGGAATCAAGGGAACAAACCTTTTCAGAAGCGTTTTCTTTCTTCCGAATCTTATCGGAGGAATCGTTCTCGGATATATATGGAATCTGATTATAAATGGTGTTTTATCCGTTTTCGGAGTTGATATAACCTTTCGCCCCGAATATGGCTTCTGGGGTCTGGTTATCTTAACTAACTGGCAGCTGATAGGATATATGATGGTAATTTATATTGCGGGGCTTCAGAATATCCCCGGCGCACTTACAGAAGCGGCCGCTATAGATGGCGCAGGGCCCTTCAAAACCCTTTTTAAGATTAAGATTCCGATGGTTATGCCCTCCATCACTATCTGCACCTTCTTAACCCTTACAAATTCCTTTAAAATGTTTGATCAAAACTTAGCGCTCACAGGCGGCGCGCCCGAAAAATCGACCGAAATGCTCGCACTTAATATCTACAACACCTTTTACGGCAGAATCGGTTGGCAGGGCGTAGGGCAGGCGAAGGCAGTTATATTCTTTCTGATTGTGGCGCTTATCGCCTTTATCCAACTAAAGCTTACAGGCAGAAGGGAGATTGAGCACTAATGAAAAGAACCATAGGCAGGGCTTTTATCACCCTTTCCTTGAGCCTTCTCAGCATAACCTTTCTTGTTCCTATCGTCATCGTTTTGATAAACTCTTTCAAATCGCAATTTTTCATTGCAGGAGACCCCTTTTCCCTCCCCACAGCCGAAACCTTCGTTGGATTTGAAAACTATATCAAAGGTCTTATGACCTCGGGATTTTTCGCCGCCTTTTTGCGCTCGGCTTTTATAACAGTTTT
>JAZORV010000381.1:0-4115 GCA_045656785.1 Acutalibacteraceae bacterium
ATATGGGCGGCGCATTGGCAAAGGCTGTGTCTGCTGTGGTCGGCGGAGAAAATGTTTTCCTTTGCGATTTAAACCTTGAAAAAAGAGATGCTCTCGCAAAAGAGCTTAATGCCAAAGCTTGCGAAATAAATGAAATAGGGCGTTGTAATTACGTTTTTTTAGGTGTCAAGCCTCAGAATATAAGAGAAACCCTTAGCGAGCTTAAACAACATCTAAGTTTTGGCGCAACTCTTATCAGCATGGCAGCAGGTGTTTCAACCGATGATATTTTAAATATTATTGGCGATATTCCTCTTATAAGAATTATGCCAAACACCCCCGTTGCAGTTGGAAAGGGAACCATCTTATATTGTGAAAGAAACGTCCGTAATATAGAATTATTTAAAAATATGCTTAGCAAAGCCGGTGAGCTTTTGGAGATTTCCGAAAATCTTATTGATGCAGGCTCTGCGGTTTCGGGTTGTGGACCGGCATTTGGTTATATGTTCATTGAGGCCATGGCGGATGGCGCGGTTAAATGCGGAATGCCTAGAGATAAGGCAATAAAGCTTGCCGCTGAAACTTTGGCAGGCGCTTCTGAGATGGTTTTAAAAACGGGAGAGCATCCCGAAAAACTCAAGGATAACGTTTGCAGCCCCGGTGGCAGCACTATTGCAGGTGTCCATGCTCTTGAGGAAGGCAACTTCAGGGGAACCGTTATGAATTGTATAATAAAGGCTTTTGAAAAAACTAAAGAGCTTTCAAAATAAAAAGGAGAAGATAAAATGAAAAATATCGATTTTGTAAAGGATTTTGATAAAGAAGTCGGAGAAGCTATGGAAGCAGAGCTTAATCGTCAGCAAAGCTGTATCGAGCTTATAGCATCTGAAAACTTTGTTTCCGAAGCCGTTATGGCAGCTATGGGATCCGTGCTTACAAACAAATATGCCGAAGGTTATCCCGGCAAGAGATACTATGGCGGATGCCAATGCGTTGATGTTGTGGAAAATATTGCCCGCGAGCGCGCTTGTAAACTTTTCGGAGCAGACCATGCCAACGTTCAACCTCATAGCGGAGCTCAGGCAAACCTTGCTGTTTATTTTGCATTGCTCAATACAGGGGATACCGTTCTCGGAATGAGTCTCGCTCATGGCGGCCATTTGACCCACGGAAGCCCCGTTAATATGTCGGGTGTAAACTATAACTTTGTTTCTTATGGTGTTGCAAAAGAAACAGGCAGAATCGACTATGAAGAATTCGAAAAAACCTGCGCCGAGGTTAAGCCTAAGCTTGTTGTTGCAGGTGCCAGTGCATACCCCAGAATTATTGATTTTGAAAGAATCGCAGATATCGCTCATAAAAACGGAGCAATCTTTATGGTTGATATGGCTCATATCGCAGGTCTCGTTGCAGCGGGTCTTCATCCCTCTCCGGTACCTTATGCAGATATTGTTACAACAACAACTCATAAAACGTTAAGAGGCCCCAGAGGCGGAATGATTCTTTGCAAAGAGGAATATGCTAAGGCAATAGATAAGGCAATATTCCCCGGAACTCAGGGAGGCCCCTTAGAGCATATCATTGCCGCAAAGGCGGTTTGCTTTGGAGAAGCATTAAAACCCGAATTTAAAGAGTATCAGCAGCAGATAATTAAGAATGCTAAAGCTCTCGAAGAGGTGCTTCTTGAAGAAGGCTTCGACCTCGTTTCAGGCGGAACGGATAACCATCTCTTGCTTCTCGACCTTCGCCCCTTCGGCATTACGGGAAAAGAGCTTGAGCATCGTCTTGATGAGGTTAATATAACGGTTAATAAAAACGCAATTCCTTTCGACCCCGAAAAGCCTTTTGTGACAAGTGGTGTTCGAATTGGTACTCCCGCTGCAACTTCAAGAGGTCTTAAAGAAGAGGACTTCAAGGTTGTTGGAAAGCTCATCGCCCTTTGCGCTAAGGATTTCGAAAATTCTAAGGAAGAAATCAAGGCAGAGGTTGCAAAAATCTGTGCAAAATATCCTCTCTATAAATAAAAAAGGAGCGAGAATTATGAATTTAAAACTTCTCAAATTGCTCAATAAAAACGCAAGAAGAACCAACTCTGAGCTCGCTGTTATGACAGGCAGAAGCGAAGAGGAGATAAATAAAGAAATTGATGATATGGAGAAAAACGGAACTATCCGTGGTTATAAGGCGGTTATCGATTGGGAGCGCCTTGATAATACCTATGTTTCCGCCATCATCGAATTGAAGGTTACTCCAAAGCCCGGCTTCGGCTTCGAGGAGCTTGCAAAAAAGGTTATGAAATATCCCGAGGTTGAAAGCGTTTATCTTATGTCGGGTGTTTATGACCTGAATGTTGTTGTTAAAGGCAAAACCTTTCAGGAGGTTGCGATGTTTGTAGCAAAAGAGCTTTCAACCTTGGAGGGCGTTACCTCAACTGCAACCCATTTCGTATTAAGGCGCTATAAGGAGCTCGACGTTGAGCTTATGGACGATGATAAAGACGATAGGGGGAACTTCTCATTTTGATGGACTATGAAAAAATTTTAAATCCCGAGGTTCTATCGATTAAGCCTTCGGGAATTAGAAAGTTTTTTGACATAGCCGAAAAAATGAGCGATGTTATCTCTTTGGGCGTTGGCGAACCCGATTTTCCAACCCCTTGGCAGATAAGAAAGCAAGGAATCAAATCTTTGGAAGAAAGCCATACGAGATACACCTCAAACCAAGGTCTCGGAAAGCTTAGAGAAACGATTTCAGGCTATGTTAAAAGAAAATATAACCTTGACTATGACCCCGATGAACAGTTGCTTATAACCGTTGGCGGAAGCGAGGCTATAGATCTTGCTATAAGAGCTGTTGTAAGCGCGGGGGATGAGGTTATAATCCCTCAGCCGAGCTACGTTTGCTATGAGCCGATAACAAGGCTTGCGGGTGGCGTTCCCGTTATTATAGAAACAAAGGCTGAAAACAAATTTAAGCTTACCTCCGAGGAGCTTCTCGAAAAAATAACGCCTAAAACCAAAGTCCTTATTCTTCCATACCCCTGCAACCCAACGGGAGCGGTTATGGAAAAGGAAGATCTCGAAAAAATCGCCGAGGTTTTGAGAGATAAAAATATCCTTGTGATTTCAGATGAGATATATTCCGAGCTGACCTTCGGCGGCCGCCACGTGTCTATCGCATCGATAGATGGAATGTATGATAAAACGGTTGTTATAAACGGTTTTTCAAAAGCATTTTCTATGACGGGCTGGCGTTTGGGCTATGCTTTGGGACCCACTCCGATTATTAAGCAGATGATAAAAATTCATCAGTTTGCAATAATGTGTGCCCCAACAACTTCTCAATATGCCGCAATTTCCGCTATGACGGAGTGCGATAGAGTTGTTGAAGAGATGATTGAGGAATATGATACTCGCCGCAGAATAATAGTTGATGGCTTTAATAAGTTAGGGCTAATTTGTCATGACCCGCGCGGAGCCTTCTATGCGTTCCCATCAATCCAGATAACCGGGATGACGAGCGAACAATTCTGCGAAGAGCTACTTTACAAAAAGAAGGTGGCTTTGGTTCCGGGAACAGCTTTTGGCGAAAGCGGAGAAGGCTTTGTCAGAGCGTCCTATTGCTATTCAACCGATCATATTAAGGAAGCGCTGAGAAGAATAGGCGAATTCCTTGATGAGATAAAAAATGAAAAAAAGGAAAATGAAGGGTAGGAAAAAATAATGGAAAGAGAACTTAAATTTTTGTCCTTTTGGTCGATTAACGATAAGCTTAATATCGAAAGAATCTGCGGCCAGCTCGATGAAATGAAAAAGGTAGGATACGATGGTTGCATTTGGCATATGCGCTTTTATCCTTATAAGAAAAATTATCTCAGCCCCGAATATATGGAGGTTGTATCTGAGGCAATTCTTTATGCTAAAAAGATAGGCCTTGACTTCTGGCTCTATGATGAGAATGGTTGGCCAAGTGGTCATTGTTCAGGTAAGGTTAAAAAAGCAATGCCTAAATGCCGAATCCATTGGATAGAGCCTAAGGGCAAAAACGGATACAAAATTAAGTCTAAAAAATCTGTTAATATCAACGATCCCGAATGTATGAAGGTGTTTGTTGATTTAACCTATGAAGGCTATAAG
>JAZORV010000382.1:0-3152 GCA_045656785.1 Acutalibacteraceae bacterium
CGGCGAAGAACGGTCTCTCCCTCCGTCTTTTCGAGGCGATTTGCCTCGAAAATCCACCTCCCTCCCAGATGGAGGCACGGAATTGAGGTTCGCTTCGGTTTGACCGACAGAGTTAGGATTTATCTTGTCTGACATCTGCTATCTGTTATCTGCTGGCTGATTTCGCTTTGCCTCTACATTGTTATATTCTTGGCAGCACTAAAATATGCATAAAAACAGACACCCGAGCGCCGAAGCACCCGGATGCCTGTTAGGGTTATCAACTTTAATTAAAATTCAAGACTCTTTTCAATATAAGCCTTGAGCTCCCCGATGGGGAGGCGGATTTGCTCCATTGTATCGCGGTCGCGAACGGTTACACAGCCATCCTCCAAGGAATCGAAATCGAAGGTGATGCAGAAGGGAGTTCCGATTTCATCCTGTCTGCGATAACGCTTGCCGATAGAGCCTGCGTCATCGAAATCAACGTTGAAATATTTTGCGAGCTCGGAATAAACCTCCATCGCTTTATCATTGAGCTTTTTGCTCAAGGGGAGAATCGCAGCCTTAACGGGAGCGAGGGCGGGATGAAGATGCATAACAACGCGGGTGGCACCCTTCTCAGCATCAACAACCTCTTCATCATAAGCCTCGCAAAGGAAGGAGAGGGCAACGCGGTCTGCGCCCAAGGAAGGCTCAACAACGTAAGGCACGTATCTTTCGCCTGTTTCCTGATCGAAATAATCGAGGGATTTGCCCGAAGCCTCCTGATGGCGGCCGAGGTCATAGTTAGTTCTGTCGGCAATACCCCAAAGCTCGCCCCAGCCGAAGGGGAAGAGGTATTCGATATCGGTGGTAGCCTTAGAATAGAAGGAGAGCTCCTCCTTTTCGTGGTCGCGAAGGCGGATGTTTTCTTCCTTGAGGCCTAAGCTTAAGAGGAAGTTTTTGCAGTAATCTTTCCAGTAATAGAACCATTCGAGGTCGGTATCGGGCTTGCAGAAAAATTCGCATTCCATTTGCTCAAACTCGCGGGTACGGAAAATAAAGTTTCCGGGTGTGATTTCATTTCTGAACGATTTACCAATCTGGCAAACGCCGAAGGGGAGCTTCTTTCTGGTGGTTCTCTGAACGTTTGCGAAGTTTACAAAGATTCCCTGCGCGGTTTCGGGGCGGAGGTAAACCTCGTTTTTAGCGTCCTCTGTAACACCGATGAAGGTTTTGAACATAAGGTTGAATTTGCGGATATCTGTAAAATTCTTAGAGCCACATTCAGGGCAGGCGATGCCATTTTCCTTTATGTAGTCAGACATTTGCTCGAAGGTCATGCCCTCAGCCTTGCCGCCAACGTCCTCGATAAGCTTGTCAGCTCTGTGGCGAGCGTGGCAATCCTTACAGTCCATAAGAGGGTCGGAGAAGCCACCAACGTGACCGCTTGTAACCCAGGTCTGAGGATTCATAATAATAGCAGAATCAAGGCCCACGTTATAAGGGGATTCCTGAACAAACTTTTTCCACCAAGCCTTCTTAACGTTGTTTTTAAATTCAACTCCCAAAGGGCCGTAGTCCCAAGAGTTGGAAAGGCCGCCGTAGATTTCGCTGCCTGCGTAAATAAATCCGCGGTTTTTGCAAAGCGCAACAACCGTTTCCATATTTTTTTCTGTGTTTTTAAGCATGAAACTCATCCTCTTTAAATAAAAATACACAGATATGATAACAAAAAATTTGCCAAATGTCAAGAGGATAAATATATCTTTATCTCTTGTAATTGCAAAACGAATGTGGTATAATAAGTTTTAATAATAAGTGAAATAAGGGGATGGATTTTATGAATCCAACTGAGGTCATTAAACTGTTTTCTAATGATAAGCTCAAGTCAATCGAGCCTTATGGTTGCGGGCATATCAATTCAACCTTCGTTGCAGAATTTGAAAACGATAAAGGGGAAGTTTATCAGCTTCTGCTTCAGAAAATTAACAATTACGTTTTCCCGAACGTTGAGGGATTGATGAATAACATATTAGGCGTAACAGATTATTTAAGAGCGCATTTATCCGAAGGGGAGGACCCCGAGCGCGCTGTTATGACTGTGCATCCTTCTCTTTCGGGCGCGCTTTATGAAAAGGTTGGCGAGGAATACTACCGCTGTTATACCTTTATAAGCGATACGATTACATATCAGGCAATCGAAAATCCGCAGGATTTCTATAATTGCGCCGCCGCCTTCGGCGATTTCCAGAGAAGGCTTGCCGATTATCCTGCCGAATCCCTTTGCGAGACCATCGTTAATTTCCATAACACCGAAAGCCGATTCAATAACCTTCTTGCGGCAATCGAGGCGAATAAGGCGGGCAGAAAAGATGAGGTTCAAGCGGAAATCGATTTTGCCCTCTCTCATAAGAATTTAGCCCTCGAGATCGTTAACAGATTAAAGGAAAACAAAATTCCTTTGAGGGTTACTCATAATGATACAAAGCTTAACAACATCCTTTTTGATGCCGCTTCGGGTCAGGCGCTTTGCATAGTAGACCTTGATACCGTTATGCCCGGCGCTGTTTGTTATGATTTCGGCGATTCTATCCGCTTCGGAGCTTCGAGCGCGGCTGAGGATGAAAAGGACCTCGAAAAGGTTTATATGGATATCTCCCTTTTTGAGGAATATACAAAGGGTTATTTAAGCGTTGCTAAAGAATTTTTAACCGAGGAAGAGCTCGAGACCCTTTCCATCGGCTCGGCGGTTATGACTTTAGAGTGCGGAATGAGATTCTTAACCGACTATCTTGATGGTGACGTCTATTTTGCAACCCATTACGAAGGCCAAAATCTCGACCGCTGCAGAACTCAGTTTAAATTAGTTGCTGATATGGAAGCTAAAATGAACGAGATGCAAGCGATCGTGAAGAAATATGCGAGGTAATTTTTATGAAATTTATCAAAGTTGATTCTTATGAAAAATTAAGCCGTCAGGCGGCAAACATAATTTCGGCGCAGGTTATCTTAAAGCCTCGCTCGGTTTTGGGCCTTGCAACGGGCTCAAGCCCTATCGGAACCTACGAGCAGCTCATTAAATGGCATAAAAAGGGAGATCTCGATTTTTCTCACGTTTCAACCGTGAATCTCGATGAATACGTCGGCCTTTCTCCCGAAAACGACCAGAGCTATCGTTATTTTATGAA
>JAZORV010000383.1:0-3784 GCA_045656785.1 Acutalibacteraceae bacterium
GGCTTGTCGAAGCGCGTTTTAGCGTTTCGACAAACTACAATCATTATAATAAATATAGTTATAAGAAATAAATAAATTGGAGGAACGATATGAACTGCAAATACTGCAACGCCGAAATTGCTGAAAACTCAAAATTTTGCAACGAATGTGGACAATCGATGTTCGATTTGCCGAAGCCCGACGCAAATAAGCCCCGCGGAAAGACCTTAGCAATAGCTTTGGGAATTGCCGCTTTTATCGTGGCTTTTGTTATTGGGTTTGTTGTTTTTGGTGTTTTTGGAAGGCTCGAAAACAAGCTTGAAGGCTCTTGGAGCAGATACGACACAACCTCCCAAACCAACGATCAGATTTTATATTCCTTCACCGCCGATGGCGGAACGTATATTAAAAATCCCGAGGCCTCGATTATCACGGATGGGGGCAACGATGAATTTGAATGGTTTATAACCGACGAGGATTCTCTTATAATTCTTTGGAAGAATGGAAGCTATAGAAAATATATTTGGAATCCCGATTATGCAAACTATCGCCTTACTCCCGAAAGCTCCTTCTGGTTTTTAGATGGAGACAGGCTATATTTCAGCAACCTTGCTTCCGAAACCGGCTATTATGAATATAACGAGTATATCGCAAAATAGCAGAGGGCTAATATGAACATTTTTAAAAAGAGAGAAAAAAAGGAAAAAGCTCCTCGCCCTTTGTTCAGATTGACTCTAATCGTGATTCCGATGATACTTGTGGTGTTATTAACTCTTGGTCTGCTTTATCACAACGGCTTTTTTATGACAACCCAAGAAAAAACTATCGGAACCTGGACAAGGGTTCGCAAGGGCGCTTATTCCTCTAAGAAATATACTGAGATTTATAATTTCGAAAGCGATGGAACCGGCTTTAAAACCTGCACCGATAAGGATGGCTACACCGCAAAAACAACCTTTAAATGGAAGATTACCGAAAAGCAGGTTTTGGTTATAGACGGATACATTAAATACAAATGGAATGCAAACTATAAAGAATACTATAAAGATTCTAACAAGGTTGCAACAAAGTATTGGTACGTTACGAAAGACAAGCTCTATCTTGGAGAAGACACCACGATAAAATACGAATTATACGAAAAATAAAATTAAGTGCTATCCCAAATTCGGGATAGCACTTTTTCTTTAATCCTTTAAAACTGTTTCATTTATAAATGCTGCTACAACCTCTGCTGCGGCAATTCCTTCTTCAACTGTTGGGTGAGGATCTTTTCCGCCACCACCTTGACCATAGGGAAGCTCGCAGAAATATGCATCATAGCCTTCTGCCACAAGCTTTGCAGCAGTCTCGCGATAGGCGTCCTTTATCCAATCGTGGCTGGTTCCGGGAGACATCAATCCAATAGCGAATACTATCTCAACGTCGTCGCCGTTAAGCTCAATTATTCTCTTTGCAAAATTATAAGCAACACCTTTGAAATAATCTCGCTTAACCTCATAAGAACCTCCGCTAACAAACTTGCTTATAATGCCGTTATCGTTGGTTCCGAGATTTATAACAACTACATCTGCTTTCCTCTCGAAGCTCCAAGGCGTTTCGGAAGATAGAGAAACCTTTTCATATTCCGTTGGCATATGAGCGCGGCTTGGTCTATCATCAAGAAGGGAGGATGCACTGCGAGAGATAATGCCATAATCAGCATCGAGCATAAAGGCGGTCTGGGTTGAATATGCGAGCGTTCCATCCTGATGCTTGGTACTGCCACCGGGGACTACGCCCTTAGGAAGCAGATTTCCATAACCGCAGGTTATAGAATCGCCGACGAACTCAACGTAAAGCTCCTTATCCTCGGGTCTTTCTCCGATTTCACCGATAAGGCTAACGGAATTAAGCTTTGTAATGCTTCCCGCTTCTTCCTGCTTCATAATCTCGAAGGTATGCTCGCCTGCGGGAAGATTTTTCGCGATAACGTAATCAGCCGTTTTGCTCTTTTCAACCTTAACGTCATCTATTCTTTCGCCGTCAAGGATTATAGTGTAATAAACGTCGCCCGCGCCCTGAGTGAAATTAAGCGAAACATCGCCATAGCAGTCGGCATTAAATGCGAGGCCTGCAGAGGTCATTTCGAGAACGAGCTGATTCTCCTTAACCTCTGTTCTGCCCAAAGGCTTATAAACGAGGTTATTCACTTGAATATTTTTGTCGGAATAATCTGTTTTATTGGGATTGACAAGCCTGGTTCTTGCCGCGATAATATCAGAAACGGTTAATTTTCCATTATCATCGGCATCAAAAACAAAATAATGATGCTCTGCAAGCTCGTTTTTGAGGATGCCACCTGCCGCGGCAACGAGGTCAGTAACGGTAAGGCCACCCTCAAGATTGAAGTCAAACACCTCTGTTGCGGTTAATACGTCAAAATCCATACTATTCTTATGTAGGGCGATGACGTCTCCTGTTTTGAGGTATTGCCCATCAGCAAGCTCCTCACCCGAAGAGGTTTTTGCCTTTATTATGCTTCTATATTGATCGAAGCTATCCTTTGCCGCATAAGCTATGAGATTATCAACCAAAACTCTGCCGTCGTTTGAAACCTTGAGAGAGCTTGTTGTTAGTTTATTCACTTCATAGCTATAAGAAGCAAATATTGTTGTATTCTCGTTGATTTCGAGGGTTATTTCAGAAATATCGGCATATTCATCGATGACGTAGTCATCATATTCTTCACCGTTTATAATCCAACCTTCGAAGGTTCTGGTCCCTGTAGCCAGGGGAGCTGTAAAGGTTTTAGTATATCCGCCGTAAACTCTTCCCGATTCTGAAATAACATTGCCATCGGAGGAAAGCTCATAGGTATAATAATCCGTATTATATTCGCCGAAAACTGCAAACTCGGCAAGCCTCGCATAAGAATTTGCATATCCGAAGTTATAAGATGCGGCAACACCCATTGTTATTCTTATTCCGATATATTGAGCCGAAATAGGTTCATCAAAAACGAAGGCCTGATTCTGCGAGTTATTGGGGTTTGAGAAGGATGCAATTTTATTTTCTTCGTTATAAAGGGTTGCTCTGCTGCCGGAGGCATAAACGAAATATTCCTCCGCTCTGAGCCCGGCGGTTGGAGAAAGGGAAACAAAGAGCTTATCTATGGTTGAGGAGAAGCGCAGATTGGCGGTTACGTCGGTATAAACTCCTTTTACTTCCTTCATCGCGGAATCTCTATAAAGAATATTTCCAACCCTTATATCGGCGTGGTTTCCAACCTTTCCATCGGTAATATCGAAATCGGAATCATAGCTTGTAGCACTACCGCTTTCGATATACTGTTTTCCATCATAACCGCTTAAAGTTATTGAACCGGGCGCATTATCATGGCTTAAATAATAATCATCCCCGATGAGGTTGTAATCCGATTGAAGCTCGCTTATAGCGGTTGCGATATTGGTGGGATTGAGCGCCTCAAAGCCTTCGGGCTCCTCTGCCTCGCCGAAAATCGCTATCTCGCGGGCGCGGAAATAGGAATAGTTTATCTGGGACATATTCTGAGTTACGCCCTTATAAACTCTGAGACCGATATATTTGCCCGAAACGGTTTCGGGGAATGTTATATAAAAGTCGTTATAATTTTCGGTTCCTCTAACATAGTGATAAACCTTTTTAGAATCGGTATACAGTGTTTCGAGGCTATCGCTTGCGAAAATTGCGAATTCTTGAGTAAACATGGTTGTTTGGGTTTTTTCGCAGGTTCCCGCCAAAAGGAAGGCGTCCATCTTTGCGCTTCCGAAGAAGGTGAAAGTGACAT
>JAZORV010000384.1:0-4004 GCA_045656785.1 Acutalibacteraceae bacterium
CTCTCTTTCTCTTTCTGAAATAGAAAAGGGTTGTTCTCCAGATAACGGCAAAAGCATTTATAACTTTATTATTAAAAACGGGCTTCCCGCCCTCTCGGCAGTTTCGGAAAACGGACTCGCGGTATTCCCGAAAATGGAGGAAGGAATATATCTCATTTATCCCGATGAAACGGGCGATTTCCGCTTTGATCCATATACAGTTACGCTTCCCATGAAAATAGAAGGAGGCGCTTTATATAACGTTGTATCGGTCCCGAAAATCGCTCCCCCTTCCAAAAAAAGAAGCATCCCCGTTTTGAAACGTTGGGAGGATAACAACGATTTTGCAAAAAAACGCCCCGAGGAAATAACCGTTTATCTCGAACGCAACGGAAAGACCATCAAAAAGGCAAAATTATGCGATGAAAACGCCTGGACTTATACCTTTAAAAATCTTCCCAAAACGGGAAAATATAAGGTTAAAGAAAAGAGCGTTAAAAGCTATTCTCCGAATTATTCGGGAGATAAGGAAAACGGATTTATCATCACGAATATTTATGAAGGCGAAAAGCTACCACAAACGGGTCAGCTTTGGATTCCTCTCATTCTTATCGCCATCGTCGGCGTATGCTTCCTGTTACTCGGAATTATTGATATAGGAGCGAAAAGAAATGGTAAAAAGGAATAAAAGAGGAATTATTCTCATTTCTTTAGGTCTCGTTTTGCTGGTTATCGCAAGTGGATGGTTTTTATATAATAAGCGCGAGGATGAAAAAGCCGGAGCAAAGGCACAAAGGATTTTGGAAAAGCTCGAAAAAGAGCAGAATAAGAACAATTCCAAAGAGCTTATAACCCTCGATGGAAAAACATATTGCGGAACGATAATTATAAAAAAGCTCTCCATTTCACTCCCCGTTTTTAATAGCTGGAGCTATGAAAAGCTTCAAACCGCGCCATGCAGATATTCGGGCTCGATAAATAATAACGACCTCATAATCGCGGCGCATAATTACGATAGTCATTTTGGTCGCCTCGAAGAGCTTGAAATTGGAGACAAGGTCGTCTTCTGCGATGCTAAAGGGTTTGAGCATAATTTTGAAGTAAACTCCAAAGAGCTCCTCGACGGAACAAGCATCGAGGATATGAAAAAAGCATCAGGCCTCACTCTTTTTACCTGTAATTTAAGCGGTGAACAAAGAGTAACTTTAAGGCTCAAGGAAACAAAATAAGCGGCTTGCATTTTTCATGCAAACCGCTTATTTCTATTTCTTATTATAAATTTCATCAATTACAAGAACTACGAAGGATGCAAAGCCATGGTCTAAGCTTGCGTTCGTTCTTAATGCCTCCCAAAGAGTTCCCGTTTTTTCGTTCATTTTTCCAAAGAAGCCGATAACATCCCTTTCCAGAGTATCTCGGCGACCATGTTTAAGCAGAGCCAAGAGCCTGACGTAAAGCCCGATGAAAGCATTTTTCGGTTCAATATGCTCGGGGAAACCATTTTCAATATAGCCTCTGAGGGTTTCATATTTAGGATCGAAATAATCGACGTTTCCAAAAGCAAAGGCATAATATTGGGCAGTTTCGGAGGTATTCTCGGTGTTTTTAAGCTCGCCGTTCTCAAGCTTCTCAGCATTATCAACAAATAATTCGCCATTGAAAGAAAGCTCCTCGGTTTTCTTCGAGATTTTCTGCGATTTTTCAAGCCATTGGACATTTCCGAAAAGCTTATAAGCGGATTTCAAAGTTGCGGAATAAAGAAAGTTTGTTGGATAGTTCACGTTATTGACCCAGGAATTAGCCTTCGACCAATCAACAAAGTTCCATCCGGGAACGTCTTGAAGCAGACCATCAGAATTTTCGTATTTTTCCAAATGAGCAAGAATCTTCTCAACGCTTGGTTTAAAGAGGTTTTTATCAACCGCCGTATTTCTATAATTAAGGTATTCCTCAACCTCTAAAATATACCACATGCACCACTGCGGAATATAATCCTTCTCGCTTATCATATCGCTGGGATAGCACATAGGAAGCATTCCGTCGGGAAGCATTTCATCCCCTGCGAACAGCCTATAATTCTCTAAGAAGGCATCCTCAACCGCCGAGTTACCAAAAAGGTAATGCTCGGTTCTTCCCGTAAAGAAAGAATCGCAAAGCCAGCCTGCTCTTTCTCTCGAGGGGCAGTCCATATAAATATCAACGACGTTATGCGAGAAGGTTCTGAGAGCGGCGGCGTATATGCCCTTTATAACGGGGTCGGATACAGTGCATTCTTTAGCGCCCGACATATCATATTGATAACTATTGATGCCAATAGAATTAAGGGTTATTTCCCCCGATTTTACGAGAACGATAATTCTTTTTGCGGTGTAAGGCTCGAAGGAAAGATGCTCTGTTTCGCCTTCAGGAAGCAGGCATTCATGGACGTTTTGCATATTGGCGAATCCTAAGAAAAAGTCCTCAGAATCGGGGTATTCGGTGGTCCCGAAGATAACGTCCGCCTCGCATTTTGCAAAAAGCTGAGCCTTCAAAAATCCGCAATTGATAATGCCGAAATCGAATAAAGCATATTCCCCCGCTTTAAGCGTTATAGGCAGAGCATTTCCTTCGGAAAGCTTTGTATAAGCTTGTTTTCCGAGAAAGCGGAAGGGCTTATATTCTATCTCTTCTTCGAGGAATCTGCCCCATCTATCGTTTATATCATTGCCTGAATATTTATTATCGGGATAATCGATGGTCGGGTCGAATTCAGCTTTTCCCACAGCAACTGCATTTTCCATCATATAATCTTCATATTGAGGATATGGAACAACTCTGTCAATAAGCTTCGGGCTTTCAACAATTTCAAACTCGGCTCCCACCTTATCGCTCAATCTATAATCCCAAACCTCGCCAAAATGGCGCTGCTTTGAAAAGCGCTCAACCCGCCTTAGCTTTTGAGGATTTGTGAATATCTCGAAGCTATCCCCCGTTGCCGCTAAAACCTCTCCATTAGCCTCAATTTCGGCGGTTATGAAGGAGGGCATTTTGCAGGTTGTAAGGGACATACAATAATATCCTACAGCCTCTATTCTTATCTCGTTTTCGCCAGAATTATTATCATATTTTTCAATATCAATAATATCCTTTCTCGCGTAGCCTCGAGCTGTTCTTGCAGGGCCAAAGCAAACGAAATTTCCATTAATAAAAAGTCTGTAAAAAGAGTTTACCGCTATATGCAGCTTGGCTTTTTTAAGGCTTTCGAGGGTAGCAGAAAGCCGGATATTTGTATTCATTTCGGTCTGTTTTTCTTTAAGCCAGATAGCTTTTGCTTTAATAAACATTTTCATTCTCCTCCAGCCCAGTTTTTGGGTCTTTTTTCATCGAGAAAAGTATATCACAGCCCAAAATCAAAGTCAACGGAGTTATAAGAAAAAAACAATGAAAAAAAATAAATTGCAAAAAACGAAAATTTTTCTTTACTTTTTATAATAAGTGTGGTATACTATTTGAGCGTTCGGAGTTTTTCGGCGCTAAACCGTTTCCTATGTTTAAGGAGTATGCCCTTTGAGGGACCACCTTTTTCCTTTTGCTTGGGTTTCGGAAATATATTTTAAATGAGGTGAAAAAGAATGCATTCTAAAGAAACTAAAGCTCAGATCATCGCTGAGTACGCAACTCACGAAGGTGATACCGGTTCTCCCGAAGTGCAGATCGCTCTTCTTACCAACCGTATCAACGAGCTCACAGCTCATCTTAAAGAGAACAATCACGACCATCATTCTCGTCGCGGTCTTCTCAAGATGGTAGGTCACAGAAGAAACCTCCTCGCTTATTTGCAGAAGGTTGATATCGAAAGATATCGTGCTATCATCAAGCGTCTCGGAATTCGTAAGTAATTCTAAAGCTAAAGGCAGACAGGGCTTCTTGCTCCGTCTGCCTCATTGTCGTTAATAAGGAGTTCGCGCATTAGCGGTAAATCGAGTTTTCGAAGAATCGAAAATTGGATTTATTGCTAAACGAGGAAGTCGGAGGCCAAGCGGTCT
>JAZORV010000385.1:0-2654 GCA_045656785.1 Acutalibacteraceae bacterium
CGAATTACAAGCGTAAGAGAAATGACTAATTTCCCTCTTTTGCTGATAGCACCACAGGCTGCAATTAGTTTTGAGTTAGGTTAAGGGTTTTAGGTTCTCCTAAAGGTGACATTGGGCGCCTAAATGTCCTGCTTGTTACGGTATAAGACAAAATTAAACGGATGTGTAGAATTTCTGCACATCCGTTTTACTATCTCAAGAGAAAATATTTTAATAGTGATATTGTGAGACAGGTCTCACAGTGATATTTTTGATAAATCAAAAGTGATATGCTTTGCATACCTCACCTTTGGTGAGATATTAGCAAAGCGTGATATTTTATTCGCTTATAAACTGCCGAAGGCAATAGCACTCGGCGGTAGCCGAATATAACTGCGCAGCAATAGAACTCGCCTTTGGCGAATAAAACCGGCGTTGTATCCTTACGGGTACAACGCCTATGGGTGATAGCTCTTTTTTTTAATCTAACGTTCCGGGTACCACGGGAACATGCTTAGGCCAGCCGAAGATTCTGTAAAAAGCTTTGGAAAGAAGATAATGGTCATAGTAGCGCTCGGAGAAAAATTCAAGTTTCCCAAAATTCATCAGAGCCTTTGTGATAAGTACGTTCGCTTCATCGTTATTTCCCAAAACCTTTTGAGTTAACGGCTCAATAATTATTTCCAGAAGCTTTGCATGAAGCTCTAAAAGCCTCCAGGCAATTGTCTGCGGTCTGGTTTCGCAGATCCTATGCTTTAAAGAAAGCTCCAGACCTTTTTCCGAAAGCTCTTTGAGAGCGGCAATATTCGATATCATTGATGGGTCGTAATATTTAGATATTGATTCATCCTTTGAAGCCTCGCCCGTAAGGAAGGAGTAGGGGAGAAGCTCTTCAGCTTTTGATAGGTAATCGAAGGCGTCTTTCCAATCTTTTCCGTAAGTATAAGAAAAATAATCTTTTAAAATATCGGAAAATTCAACGTTTTTATCTATCATAGCTTCGGCGTAAACGTATGCAGCTAAACTGTTTGGGAAACAGCTTCTAAAAGAACCATTTTGGATATAGCCCTCAAGCCCTGTGGCATCAAGGCCTCTTATATCCTCGAAAATTCGTTTTGCGATATAAATACCGCTGAGGTCGAAATACTGATGAATCCAAAAATGATACTCGAAGGAGAAGGAGGAGCCTGAAAAGCTTTTTTTCCAATCCTTTAAATAAGAGATGTTTTCTTCTGCGCTTTTTGGAAAATCCCAAGCGTTTCTTTTATATTCCTTTGGTTCGGGAATCAGAGAATCTTTATTGACACTGGCATTATAAGACCTTGTTATCGGGCCATATAAAAGAGAGAAGCGAGAGGGATTTTTAATGGTGGTTTTCAAAGGAGCAAACAGTGTGTCGACGTAAGCGCAGAAAACGATTTTGGTTTGGAGCCCTCTTTCGGTCAATAATTCATCAACCTCATTCATTATCATAACGTAATAATCGCTTGGGCGAAGCTTTCGGCATTCTTCACATTCGCAGTGATTTTTATTTGCATCTGCAAGCCAAGTATGAAGATATGTAACGTTTGAATGGGATTCGGCATAATCGGCAATTGCTTTTGCCATAATCGAGCGCACTTTGGGGTTTGACATGCAAAGATTAGTGTTTAATGCAACACCCTCAAAAAGCTCCCTTTTACCATCAATTTCTGCAAGATAGCTTTTCTGCTCATCGGTTAAAACAACGTCTTTTTTCGGAACCCATCCGTCTTTCGAGGAGATGCCAAAGGGCTCGGCGGTCCAGCCATGGCCCATATCGTGGAATTGAAGACCACGCTTGGAGATTACGGATTCGCACATGCGTTTCCATTGCTTAACCTGAGGATGATTAATGTACTCTCTTTCTCGGTTTTCCTCATTGAATTCATGAGCATAGTAAGAATTATAATAATAAAACGGCTCATCAAATTCTATCATAAAGGTGTTAATTTCTTGCTTTGTGAAAAAATCGATGGCTTCGAGCATGGAGCTTTGGCTGAGACCTCCCTCGGGGGCATACCCTCTGAAGCGAACGTCTGCTTCTTTATAATAAGAAACCTTTTCGAGCGCTGTTTTGATCGGAATATACTCTCCGTCAATTCCGGGGAAGAGCCATCTGCAGCCGTTAAGGCGCAAAAATCTATATACAGCGAATAAAACGCTCCTCGGGTTTGAACCCGCGAGAATACCGCCAAAATTATCGGCATCTATATAAACAACATCATCTAACGTAATATCCTCGGCGGTGTTTTCTAAAGAAAAATCCTCCAAAAGACCTAAACGAAAGCCGTCGGTAGCTTCGCTATTAAAGGAAATTTCAACATCGCCCGCTTCGGGGAGCATCATTCTTAAATATTTTTTGAGTTCTTCTGCCGCAAAATCTAAAACGTGGTCGGCGCGCAGCTTAAATATTTTCATAATTCCATCATCTCCTATGAAACGAGTATATCATCGCAAAAGTTTGTTGTCAAGCGATACATAGCACTAAATAAAGAAGAAAAAACGGCTCGAGGAAATAAAACTCAAACCGTTTTTTGTTTTAGATTAGCTTCCAAAAATCCTCTGTTTTAGCAAATGGAGTTAATGATATTTTAAAGCAGAAATTCTTTTCGCGAAGGGTGTATTTGGGGTCGATTGCGGGTCCACAGGAATTT
>JAZORV010000386.1:0-18667 GCA_045656785.1 Acutalibacteraceae bacterium
AGCTATTTTTAACCGGCTATGACGTCGGAAGCAATATCCTTTTCGGAATGGACTCATGCGCCAATGCTTATAACCCCGAATGGTCAAAAAAATGGCTCGAAATAGATAGAGATTTAATGGATGAATTGGGAGTTTCCAAAAAAATCCGCGAAAATCTTTACAAAAACAATTTGATGCGCTTTTTAGGAATAGAGGGCGAAAAGGGAGAAATCAAGCCCCCCGTTCCCGATAATTCCAATAAGGTTTCCTTTGTTAATCCCGATGTGGCTAAAATCACCCAAAAATGGTATAAAAAGCTCGGATTTCCAAAGGAATATGATGGCGAATTTTATGATGCTTTAAAGGCCATCCCGATTTCGGATGCAATACGCGTTGATTACTATAACAAGGCATCGAAAAACGGCGAACGGAATCTCCTCTCCTTCCTTTATTTCTGCGAAGAATTGGAAAAGAGATATAAAGAAAAGGGCATCCCCGAGGAAATCCTTTTGGATACCTTGGCTGACATCCGCCGCTGGCTGATAACCCATTCGAATCTTCAGAATAAGCTTTATCTCGGCGAGCTCCATTGGCTCTCCTTCCATCTTTCGATGAGGCTTTTCAAATTGGGCAGACTTCAGTTTATGCTGAATGGCGCTGAGAGGGATATCCCGAAATATAATATAAAAAAGGGCGACCCGATAATTGAAGTTCATATCCCGTCGGATGGCAAGCTCGATGAGAAAGAATGCCGCGAATCGTTCCAAATGGCTTATGCTTTTTATGAAAAATATTTCCCCGAAATCACGCCCCTCGGATTTACTTGCCACTCATGGCTCCTCGATACAGAGCTTAAAAATCACCTTGCAGAAGATAGCAATATTCTAAAATTCCAAAGCCTTTTTGATATTATTCACGAAGATGAATCAAATGCGCTCCTCGGCTATATTTTTAAATGGAATACAACCATTTTAAACCTCAAACACGAAATCCCCGAAGGCTCGCTTGCAAAAAAGATAAAAGCTGCTGCTCTTTCGGGCACCATCTTCCACGAATCCTTAGGATTTATCAAATACTGATAAAGGAGCAAACATTATGATATTGAAAACTTCAACCGAAATTGATTCCATCGCTTTGCGAGTAGGCGAGGAAAACGCTGTAAGAATGGTAGCAGAAGCGGGCTTCGACGCCTTCGATTTTTCGATGTTTGCCATGGGCAGATATGATTGGGAAAAGGAGAAAATGATCGTTACAGACCATCCCTTGCAATCGAAGGATTATCTGCCATTTGCAAGAAAGCTTAGAAGAATCGCCGAAGAAAACGGTATTCATTGCAACCAATCTCACGCGCCCTTTCCTATTTATTGCAAGGAGATTTTGGATTTTCAAAAGCGCGCCATTGAATGCACCGCCGAAGCGGGCGGAAAAATCTGCGTTATCCATCCCGATAATTATAAATCGGCTGAGGAAAATGCCGAATTTTTCTTTGAGCTTCTCCCCTTCGCGAAGGAGCATGGCGTTAAGATAGCGACCGAAAATATGTGGTGCTGGGATCCGGAAAAAGACCACGCCACCCCCGCCGCCTGCAGCGACCCCGAAAGCTTTTTGGCGCATATAAAGGCGGTTAACGACCCATATCTCGTTGCCTGCCTCGATATAGGCCATGCCGAAATGAAGGGGCTTGATACCTCCGCCCCCGAGATGATTCGCGCCTTAGGGCCTCATCTTCAGGCGCTTCATATCCACGATAACGACCTTCTTCACGACAGCCATCAGATTCCCTTCTCGATGAATATCGATTTTAAGGAAATGATGAAGGCTTTAAGAGAAATAAACTATTCGGGTTATCTCACCTTGGAATCCTGCAATTATATTTATGACGACGAGCCCGACAAGCTATTTTCATTAGTTTTGGATATGGCAAAGGCGGCTAAAAAGCTGAACGAATTATAAAAATAAAAACTGTGCAAAGCGTTATCCCACGCTTTGCACAGTTTTTTTATATCATATTATTTCCACTATTCCATATCCGCGCTCATCTTCGGTTATTTTCGTTCCGTAGGGAAGGCTCATCCGAGCCAAGCGCTCAATTATTCCATGCTCTTTAGAAAATCTTGGATTTCCGCTTCGCCAAACAGGCTCATCAAACTGCAATTCTATCGGCATAAGCTCGAGCTTTGTTAATATTCCGTTTTCTATCTCGAAATAAGGAATAACTGATTCGAGCATCCTTCTGTCGCGCATAAGCCCTCTTTTATAATTATCGCTTCGCTTGCAGAAAAGCTCCCTCATTGTGTTGTCGTCGTTCAAGCCGAGGCTTTTAAACATTTCTTCGGGCGCATAGGGGATGCATTCATTATGAATAACGAAATTGCCCAAGGAATAAAATATCGGGCGATTTTTATAAATTTCTATCGGCCTTAAAAGATGGGGGCCATGGCCTATAACCGCATGCGCTCCCGCATCAATGCAGCGGCGAGCAAACTCCTTTAAAAATTCGGCAGGCTCTTCCTTGCTTTTTCCCGAAAGCTCATGGGAATGAACCGAAACCAAGATGCAATCTGCTCCGCCTTGCGCCTCATAGATAGCTTTTTCAATTCTTTCCATATCCTCTTTATTTGGATGGGTTATATATCGGGTTTCTTCTCCGCAGGAAAATTCCAAAGACCCTAATTGAGCAAAGCCTTCCTTAAAGGGCGGAAAATAGCCCTCCCTCATCTCGATTTCCCGTTGCGCATTAATACCGCTTGCCTCGCTTATCTGCTTTATAATTTCGAATTGCTCTCTAATTACCTCAAGGCGCTCATCTATGCGAAGCCCGTTTACACCCGGTCTTCCCGGATATCTGCGAGACTGTCTGCCCGCCATGGCGGAATAGCTGCCGCTAAGGGGCGTTCCCATAGTTGAAACTGCCCCGATAAGCGCAATTCTTCCGTTTGCGATATCTAAATACTGCGGACTTGCCGCCTCATCAAGATTAGCGCCTGCTCCGGCATTAACGAGCCCCGCTTCATCAACAGCTCTCTTGGTTGCCATAAGGCCACCTCGGTCAAAATCCATTGAATGATTATTGGCAAAGCTCAGCATATTGAAGCCGTATTCCTTAACGTCTTCCAAGGTTTCGGGGTCGGCTCTCAAATAGCTTCCGCCACAAAACTGATTAGCATAGTATTCGCCGCGATGAAGGGTTGTTTCGAGATTTATAAATCTCGCTTCCCCTCTCGATAACTGCTCCCTAACCTCGGAAAACCCCAAGCTTTCCTTATGTATTCGCCTTTGAACAAGCATATCTCCGGCGGCAGTAATTTTAATTTTCATATCATTTCTCCCATAAAAAAGCTGAAATTATTTTTGCGCGCAAGGGGATGGAATCCGTAAGCGCGTATTCCTTATCGGTATGGAGATATTTTCCATTTATCCCCATTCCGCAGATGGAGGGGATGCCGAGAGCATCCGTATAGCAGGAATCCGAGCCGCCGCCCGATTCAACCGCGACAAGGCTACCCAAATCATATTTTTCGCTCGTTCCCTTTAAGCCTTCAAAAAGCTCCATCGTTTTTTGGTTTTTCTCCATAGGAGGTCTTTGGCTTATAATAGTAATCTCAGAGGTTGTATCTCCGATAAAGCTTTCGCCTGCAATTCTCTCAACCGTTTTCTTTGCTTCCCTAAAATCGGCCCTTTTTGGGAAGCGGACGTCAACCGTTACGGAACAGCTATCGGGAATAATATTGGGATAGCTTCCGCCGCCAATCATATTGCAGCTATAAGTTATGCCCCCTCTTCTGCTTTGGGAGCTTAGCGCCAGAATCTTATGCGCCGCCTCTTCAATCGCATTATTACATTCGAAATAATGAACGCCCGAATGTCCGCCGACACCCTTTATATCAATTCTGCACTTTAAGATGCCCTTCCTCGAAACCACAGCTCTGTTCCCCTCGGCTCCTTCGCAGTTTATCGCCATGGGAAAACCAACGCATTTTTCTCTGAAAAACTCCTGTTCTCGGGCGGCGCCAAGGGTATTTGAAACCTCTTCATCGGAGGTCAAAATCAAGCGCAGATGCTTTTTATATCCGTTTTCTTTAAGTGCCTTCATCGCAAGCAAAGCAACGGCAATTCCGCCCTTGCAATCCATTGCGCCGGGCGCTATAATGCGATCGGGCAGACGGGTTACCGGCTTTTTTCCGAAAGCTCCTTTTTCATGCACGGTATCCATATGCGCTAAAAATACACAGCCCTTCTCTTCGCCCTTATTAAAATCTATCGAAAGAAAATCACCGCAGCGCTCCATCTCCCATTTGCTGCAATCGAATTCCTTTGCAAAGCCCTCGATATGCTCCACCATCGCATCGATGGTTTTTTTATCATCTGCCTTCGCTTCGAATGAACAAATATCGCATAAAAACTCGATATATTTCTCCTCCAGGGTTTCTATTGTTTTAAATATATTTTCAACAGACATAATATCCCTCCTGATAGATTATACTATCGTTTCTTTCGTTTTTATTATACACCCGTTTTTCTATCTTGTAAAAAATCAAATTATATGGGGTTGCTATAACTCTTGCGATGTGCTAAAATAGGTTAGAGGTGATATTTATGGATCTTCTGCAGCTGCGATATTTTTATGACAGCGCAAATTATTTAAGCATTTCCAAAGCCGCAAAGAAATACGGAGTTCCCTCAACCTCCATTTCGGCATCCATAAGGCGGCTTGAAACAGAGCTTGGCTGCAAGCTTTTTGACAGAAGCCCCAACCGCATTTCTCTAAATGAAAAAGGCGCGATTATGAGGGATTCGCTGAGGGTTGTTTTTGGCGAGCTTGACGAAATGCTCGACCGCATTTCGGGCACCGCAGACGATACGAAGGAGATTAAAATTCTCGTTAAGGCGATTCGCTCGAGGATAACGGATAAGGTCATCCTTTTTAAAAACAAATATACCCATGCTCGCTTCAAGCTCGTTGCCGATTTTGATGAATCTCCCTCGAATGATTATGATATTATAATAGACACCGAAAGCGACCGCTATATAGGCTTCGAAAAAATTGAATTGGGGCAGCAAAGAATATTTTTATACGTTGCTCCCGATAACGAGCTCGCAGGGCTTAGCTTCCGCTTGAAGCAGCTTTCGGAAATGCCCTTCGTTTTGATGAGCCAACAAGGAAACCACGGAAAGCTTTTTGTAAATGCTTGCAAAAAAGCGGGTTTTTCGCCAAATATTGTGGCTCAGGTGAACGATTCCGCCTGTTTTAAAAAGATAATTTCATCGGGAATCGCAATCGGTGTTACGGGAGAATTGACGGCGCCGACAGATAGCGCCAGCGCCTTCCTTCCGCTGAACGTTTCAGATTTTAAGCCGATGCAAAAAATAAATCTATATTATAAAAAGGAGAATAACTATGGCAACACCGCCAAATTCATCTCCTTTTTAAAAGAAAACACCTAAAGCAACTTTCTCTTTAATTAAAAAGCCGCGGTATGCATCAAGCATTACCACGGCTTTTCATCTTTTGTGTTAATAAAATTTTATCAGAGCTTGCAAACGTCGAGGCGGGGGCGCTTGAACCATTTGCCATTTGTGAAATCGGGCATCGCCTGAGGCGCTCCGCCCTCTCTTATGGATATTTCGGATAAAACCGAAACTGCCTGCCAAACTGCGGCGTCGTATACGTCAATCGGCATCGGCTCCCCGTTTTTAAGGGCGTTCAAAAATGCGCTATAAGCGAGCCAATCTATTCCGCCATGGCCCAACTGAAGCTCTTTCTCGGTTATATTCTTCCAAATTTCGGGGAGATGCTCCTCCTCATATTTTTTGGCGTTATTGAGGTTTTTCTCATAGTATTCAACCGAATCGAAAAACTCCTCCTCGCCATCTAAATACACGGTGTTCGTATCCTGATAATACATACCCTTAGTTCCTCTGACGGTGAAATCGCGACTATAACAGCGCGGAAGGGTTGTGTCGAGGCGGAGGATTATAGTTTCTCCTCCGGCGCAGGTTAAAACGGTTGTAATAACGTCGCCCTGCTGAAATTTCGTGGTTTTCATTTCCTCGGTTGCATCCTCGCGGGTCTTTATATATTCCTCAAGCCCTGCCGATTTAGAAGCAAAGGAGCTTACCGAAACGATTCTGTTTCCTCGGTTGATATCCAAAAGCTTTGCGATGGGGCCGAGGTCATGGGTCGGGTAGTTATCGCAGCAGCGATTTTTATAGTTATCAAAACGATAGTGGCGATTAACGTGACCATAGGCTATCTCCTCGCGCAAATCGTGAGCGTAGGCGCCCGCGCAATGAACGATGGTTCCGAAAATTCCCTTTCGCGCCATAGCGGTTGCCAAAAGCTCGGATTTGCCATAGCAACAATTTTCAACAAACATATAGGGAGTTCCCGTGCGCTCCTGAGTTCTAACAAGCTCGAAGCAGTTTTCAAGGGTGTATTCACAGCCAACCTCGCTCGCAACTGCAATTCCGCGCTCCATTGCAAAGAGGGCTATTTCTGCATGGCTGCTCCAATCGCTGAAAATAAAAACAGCCTCAACGCCCTCAACGGAAAGCGCCTTTTTATAATCGAGAAAGCCTTCTGCCTTTCCGCCTGCTTCAGAAACTATCTTTTCGCCCTCTTGCATTCTATCCTCATAAACATCGCAAACCGAAACGATTTCGAGCCCCTCTAAATTAAGAAGAACATCCTTTAAAACCGATTTTCCTCGGCCTCCTAACCCTACAACACAGCCCTTTATCATTTTTTCATATCTCCTCTTATGTTTTTTCTTTAAATATTATATATTACACCCAATAAAAATGCAATAGACTTTTTAATGACAGTGTGTTTTTTAACGCATTAGATTGCAAAAAGTTGCTTTTTTAGGCATTTTATCCTTTAGGGAACGCTCCGTTAAAGACAGTGTGTTTTTTTATCATTTACAAATTGCGCTCATTGTGTTAAAATATAAAAGAGGTGATGAAAAAATGCAAAGATTTTTCCATAATCCCAGATTTTCGAGAAATTACTACTCCGAGCAGAGCTTCTTTATCTATAACGCGGGCTATAATGATTATCAATTTATAAAGCCCTGCTATCTTTTCAGAACTCAGCCCTCTTTCACCTGGCATATAATCCTTTCGGGCTCAGGAACCCTTGAAATATATGGAAAAAATCACACCCTCAAGGCGGGAGATATGTTCTTCATCCCCCCGGACACTAAAATGCGCTATTTTCCAAACGAAGCCGATCCTTGGGAATATTTTTGGTTCGCTTCAAATGGAGAAGAAATGAGCGACCTTGCCGAAATGGCGGGCTTCGGAAGGAAAAAACCCGTAATGTCGGCTAAAAAGTTTTCTAAAATCAAAAAGACCTTAAGCGAGCTTCTCGGCATCATTCGGCATAAAGAAAACGGAATTTTTGCGGTTATGTCTGCATTTTATGAGATTATGGATTTATGCTCCCCCAATAACCCGGCTCCCGAGCTCGAGCAAGCAAAGCTTATTCTCGATGAGGGCTTCGCATCTCCCAATTTTCGCATCGAGCAGCTCTGCTACGACGTTGGAATAAGCCACGCGCACCTGCTCAGGCTTTTCAAGCAGGAATATGGCGTTACCCTCACGAAATATATCCAAAAAAAGCGGCTTGACCTTGCTTGCGAGCTTCTCTCCACAACCAACTTACCCGTAAATTCCGTTGGCTCTTCCTGCGGTTTTTCGGATGTGGCGCATTTTATGAAATCCTTTAAAAATGAGTTCGGCATAACAGCCCTTTCCTACCGCCAAAAGTATAATGCCTCTCCTTCTTCAAAAGATCCCGAATAAAGCATCTTTGCTTTATGGATAGAATTTATGCTTTCGGGCGGGTGTTATAAACTTTTGTTTTTACCCTATATAGCGAAGCCTATCGGCAAAAACCTTTTGAAAAACGCATAGCTATTTAGCTATCTTGCCGATAATATAAAATATTTAAAAGGAGGCAACGCGGATGATTCCGAAAGATCGCGTTTTAGATAAGCTCGATTCGCTCCTTCGCGCGAATGACTATCAAGGAGCAAAAAGAACTCTGCTTTACTGGCTTGAGGAAGCGAAATATCAAGGGGACAACCGCGGAACTTTGCTTATTTTCAACGAGCTTATGGGGCTTTGCCGAAAGCTTGGAGAAAAGGAAGAGGCTTTAAAATATGCTCAAGAGGCTTTAAATCAGGTAAGCCTGATGGATATTGGCAACGATGTTGGCGCCGCTACAACCTATCTTAACAGCGCCACCGTTTGCAAGGCTTTCGCCCTGCCGAACGATGCGCTCAACCTTTATAAAATGGCTCAGGAAATCTATGAGCGCGAATTATCGGAAAAGGATGATCGCTTGGCGGGGCTTTATAATAACATGGGGCTTGCGCTGGTTGATTTGAAAAATTTCCGCGAAGCCGAGAGGCTTTATGAAAAGGCGCTCGAAATATTAGTGGGTGACGACGAAAAAGAGCCCGAGCGAGCTATAACCTATCTCAATTTGGCTTCCTTGGTCGAGGCGGAATCGGGGCTCGGGGAGGCTCGCGAAAAAATAGAAGCCTTTTGCGAAAAGGCATTGGCTTCAATGGAAATCGGGAAAACCAGAACAGATGGAAATTACGCATTCGTTTGCGAAAAATGCGCCTCAGTTTTCGGGTATTACGGATTCGAAAACTATGCTAACGAACTGATGGCGCGCTGCAGGAGGATTTATGAAGGGACTTGAACTCTCCAAAGCCTTTTATGAGGCTTACGGAAAAGAAATGCTCGAAAAGGATTTCCCCGAGTTATTGCCTTTTTTGGCAGTAGGGCTTGCGGGAAGCGGCTCGGAATGCTATGGCTTTGATGATGAAGCCTCGCGCGACCATGATTTTGAGCCTGCATTTTGCATTTTTCTTCCCGATGAAGATATAATCGACAGCAAAACGGAATTCAAGCTCGAGCGAGCTTATGCAAAGCTTCCGAAAGAATTTATGGGATTTAAGCGAAGCCCCTTAAATCCCGTTGGTGGAAATCGGCACGGAGTTATAAGAACGTCGGATTTCTTCGCTTCAAAAACCGGCTCGCCCGATGGCAGCCTTTCCCTCGATGCCTGGTTTTCTGTTCCTGAATTCAGCCTTTTGGAGGCGACTAACGGAGAGATTTTTTCCGACCCCTCGGGGCAATTCTCCGCAATTCGGCACAAGCTCAAATATTTCCCCGAGAGTGTTCGCCTCAAAAAGCTCGCGGGGCATCTGCTCTTAATGGGGCAGGCAGGTCAATATAACTATGAAAGATGCCTGAAACGCGGGGATACCGCGGCGGCGCAGCTTGCAATTTTCGAGTTTTCGCAAAGCGCGATGCACTGCATTTTCCTCTTAAACCGCGCCTATATGCCCTATTATAAATGGGCTTTTAAAATGCTAAAAGAGCTCCCCGTTTTAGGAAAGCTCGCGGCAGACTTAGAATATCTTATCTCAAGCGGAAACGAGGAAAAGGAAGCAATCAAGAAGCAGGAAATGATCGAAAAAATCTGCTCAAAAATTGCAGTTGAGCTTCGCAAAAGCGGATTGACCCATCTTGAGTCATCCGAAATGGAGCGCCTCGCTTATGCTATTAACGATACCATCCCCGACCCAAATGTCCGCAATCTCAATATTCTTTATGGGGTTTAAATAAAAGCTTTTGAATAAATTAAAAAAATGCAACTTTCGAGCGAAAATTAATAATATAATTTATTTGCAAATCCAGTAGGTTTTGTTATCATAATAAAAATTAAACCTTTTTGGAGGAAATGAAAAATGAAATTGTTATTGTTCGGAGATCTTAGCCCGACCGATGTTACCGCACCGCTTTTCAAAGCAAAGGATGTTGACACCCTTTTCACAAACACCCGCTATCTATTCGAGGAAAGCGATTTCACCATCGCTAATTTAGAATGTGCTTTAACCGAAAGCGAAAAGGAAATCTCAAAATACGGGCCCCCTCTCAAAGCCCCGCGCGAGACCACCGAGGTTATGAAAGAGCTCGGAATCGATTGTGCAAACCTTAGCAACAACCACATTTTCGATTACGGAAAAGAGGGCATCAGAGACACCTTAGCCGCATTAGAAGAAAATGGAATCGATTACACCGGCTTCGGCGATAATTACGAAGACTCAAGAAAAGATTATATCCTCCAAAAAAATGGCGAAAAAATTGCTTTCATAACAGTTTGCGAGCATGAATATTCCTATGCTTTGGAAAACCGAATGGGTTCCCGCCCCTACGATGAATACGACACCATCGAGGATATCCGCAAGGCGAAAGAAAATGCAGATCGCGTTATCGTTTTATATCATGGCGGAAAAGAATTTTGCAAATATCCTTCTCCAAGGCTTCTTAAGCTCTGCCGCGCGATGATAAGAAACGGCGCGGACGTCGTTTTATGTCAGCACACCCATTGTATCGGATGCTATGAGAATTATGAGGGCGGTCATATTCTTTATGGTCAAGGAAATTTCCATTTTGTGAAGCCCTTTGATTTTGATGGCTGGTTTACGAGCCTCGCCGTGAATTATGATACCAAATCGGGCGAAATAAGCTTCACTCCCCTCAAAAACACCGAAAACGGAATCGCCATCGCAGAAAACGATGAAAAGGATGCCATATTAAAGGATTTTGCCGAGAGAAATAGAAGCTTATTAAACGGAGAATGGAAAAAGGGCTGGAGCGAATTTTGTGAAAGCGTTTCGGACTACTATCTCGGAGTTGTTGCAACTGCATTTACGGAAAATGCATCCGAACGCGAAACCGGTCGTTTTGCTCACTTTTTGGATTGCGAAGCACATTCCGACGTCTGGCGCGAGCTCTGCCCCACCGCAAACCTTACAAACTGCATAGATGAAGACTAATGATAAAAGCGGAGTGAACTTCACTCCGCTTGTTTTTTTAAATTTGTTCTTTTTTATGTTTTTTTATAGCCTTCCAAAGGCCGGAATATGAATGGTACCCAACGCTCAGCGCAATCTCCTCCAGCGGCAGATCCGAAACCGCCGAAAGATGGCGAGCCATATCAACCCTTATTGCAGAAAGCTCCTGTTTAAAGGTGTTCCCCGTGTATTTAATCAACAGTCTTTCAGTCTGGCGCTCGGAAAGATGAAGCTCGCGCGCCAGGTCGGAAAGTCGCAAATCTTCGTTATAGTGCCTTGAGAAAAATTCACGAAACAAGAAGGGGTAATCATCTATGGGGTGAGCCTGCAAGCCTTCGGAGCAAAGCTGAGAGAAAAAAAGAGAGATATATGCCGAAACCACGGTATAATCTTTTGTTTCCAGGCTTTTTTCAATTTCTTTCAGAAAATCCGATATTGTTTGATCGGATATTTGCTTTTTCAAAAGGCTTTGTTCTTCGCAGTCTATTTGAAATGCAACGTGGCGGGCGGATGAATTTTCGGTTATCACGGAATGAAAGGTGTTAGAGGGAATCAAAAAAATATTTCCGCCCCCAAAGGAGTGAAGGTCATCGCCAATCTTAAAATCGATTTCTCCGTTTGCCACGAGGTGAATTTCCGCATAGCTATGCTTATGAAAGGGTGTTTTTTGGGTTGCGGAGGAATAAAATCCATCCTGTAAAAAAGCGCTGTATTTTTTTGTTCCGATTCTTATATCAAGTCTGTTAAGCATAAAAGTATTTCCAAATCCGACCTCGCTTTCTACATATTGTCGCGATAGACTATCGACTTTATTAATCGCGTGTTGTACAATATATTATACAGAAAAAGAAAATAAAGTCAAGGAGATGTATATATGAAAATTGTCAGAATGGGCGAACCTCAGGTGATTATGAGCAATCCCGACAGTATGCATAACTATTTTGGATGGCCGACGGTTGCGAGACTGCAAAACGGCAAGCTTGCTGTTGTTGCATCGGGATTCAGGCGCCGTCATATATGTCCGTTTGGGAAAACAGTAATTGCTTTTAGCGATAACGAAGGAGAGAGCTACTGCAAGCCTAAAAGCGTGATTGATACAGTGCTTGATGACCGCGATGGCGGAATTCTTCCATTTGGCGAAAAGGGAGTTATCGTTACCTCATTTAATAACACGGTAGAATTCCAAAGGCAAAACGGCGTGGAATCAGCCTACGATTCGGATTATCTTGATACCGTTTCCCCCGAGGAAGAAAAAAAGGCTTTGGGCGCAAATTTCTGCATCAGCAATGACTGTGGCGAAACCTTCGGACCGATACATAAAAGCCCCATAACCTCTCCGCATGGTCCTCTTGAGCTTAAGGACGGCACCCTTCTTTGGGTTGGCAGAACCTTCAGCCCTGATGATTCGCACAGGGTGGGAGTCGACCAAATCGAAGCGCATATCATCAAAGAGGATGGCTCTATGGAATATGTCGGAAGTATAGAAAACATCGTGATTCCCCCAAGCGGAATCACGCCTCTTCCCTGCGAGCCGCATACAATACAGCTTGATGACGGAACCTTGCTTTGCCATATCAGAGTTCAAAAAAGCGAACCCCCAATTTTCACCATATTTCAATCAAAATCTCAAGATAACGGAAAAACCTGGAGCACGCCCGTTCAGCTTCTTCCCGATTTTGGCGGCGCTCCCCCGCATCTTTTTAAGCATTCTTCCGGAATGCTCATTTCTACCTATGGATACAGAGCTGCTCCTTATGGTATAAAAGCCATGTTTAGCGCCGATAACGGAGAAACCTGGGATGCAGGATACGACGTTTACGTTAATAACGTGAACTACGACCTTGGATATCCCTCTACAATCGAGCTTAAAGACGGAAGCTTGCTCACCGTTTTCTACGCCCACCAAGCCGAAGATCAGCCCGCTGTTATACTGCAGCAAAAATGGAGGTTTGAAGAATGAAATTTAAAGGAATCTTTCCCGCGCTTATAACTCCTCTTTGCGAGGATAACAAAACAGTAAACGAAGCCTCGGCAAGAAAATTCATAGAGTTTCTTTTAAATCAGGGGGCAGACGGATTCTACGTTCTCGGCTCCACGGGTGAAGGTCTCCTTCTTGAAGAAAAGGAAAGAATGCGAATGCTCGAGATAGCTGTTGACCAGGTAAAGGGCAGAAAGCCGATTATTTGCCACACAGCCGCCATGAATTTCAATGAAGCGGTTCGCCTCTCGAAGCATGCCGAAAAAGCGGGAGCCGATGCAATTTCCGCAATTCCACCCATCTTTTTCCATTATCGCACTGAGGATATTTACAACTATTATAAAACCCTTGCCCAAAGCACAAATCTGCCCTTTATTATGTATAATCACCCTGCCGCAAATGGCGGGATGAATGCCGAAACAGTTGCAAAAATGTTTGAAATAGATAACGTAACAGGTGTTAAATGGACGGTGAATAACTATTACGAATTGATGCGCCTAAAGGATATGACAAAGGGCGAAATTAATATTATCAACGGGCCTGACGAGATGCTCGTTTCAGGTCTTGCCGCAGGCGCTGATGCAGGTATCGGCACCACCTATAACGTTATGCTTCCCCAATTTTTAGAGCTTTACAAGAGCTTCATGCAAGGAAACGTTGATAAAGCAAGAGAAATTCAGAACAAGATAAACAGCGTTATAGACTGCATGATTAAAAACGAAGTCATCTCCGCAACAAAATATATGTGCACCATGATGGGCTTCGACGTTGGCGAAGCGACCTATCCGCTTAAGAGCTTTAAGGATGGCAGCGCCGCTGTCTTCGAGCAAGAATTAAAGGAGCTCGGCTGGCCATTTACTTAAAAAGGCTCGGTTTTATACTGTTTTTTTCATAGCAAAAGCGAGGTGAAAACACCTCGCTTTTGCTATTTCTTTCTATAATATTTCGGGGATTTGCCATAGATTTTTTTATAAACTCGGCTGAAATAATTGTAATCGGAAAAGCCAACGCTTTGCGAAATTTCGGATATCGAAAGGTCGGTGGTTTTCAGCAGCTTTTTGGCTCTATGCACTCTTCGGCGCAAAATGTATTTCGAAATTCCCATTTTCAGTTCGTTTCTGAAAATTTCATAAAGCTTCGTTCTGCCAATTTGCAATTCCTTGCAAAGCTGCTCTATTGATATGTCTTTATGCAGATTGTTTTCGATATAAGCCTTAGCGGCATCAAATATTTTATCATGTTCAGGCGTTATTAGTTCTTTATAAATAATATAAGATGTGCAGGCCTCCATGATTTTTGCGGCGGCATGGATTTGCTCGGCCGATTTATATGGAATGTTTTGAATCCCTTGCTTGAGGGCATTATCATCAAGGTTATATTTTTCTTTCCAAAATTCTATTTTATTATATAAGTTGCTTTTGTCGGGATTATCGGATATTTGACCAAACATCAAATAACCGATAATTTTTTCGTTCTCATGCAAAGGCATTACCGCTTCCACTAAACCCGCGTGACATTTGTATATAATTAGCGAGTTTTGTTTTTCGCATGCCTGAAAAGAGTGTCTGTCGGCATAGTTGCACTTTCTGCGTGTTTTAGGACAGCTTTTCATTAACTTGCAAAAATCACAGTTGTGTTCTGGGTAGGCAATAATTTCGTGAAAATCGGTATCGAACAGCACAAATCTTATGCCTGAAAGCATATAAAAGGATTTCATAAGCGCTTCTAACTGAGAATTATCAAACTGTAATGCCATAAAAATTCGCCCTCCTCGTACAAATTTACAATTTTTCGTATGATGATTACTATAATTATACTACATATTCCTTTAAAATAAAAGTAGTAATTTTAATGGAGGTTTTCTTATGAAAAAACAAACTTTCGCACTTTATTTTGGCAACCGTGGATTTATGCCCGCCGAACTTATCGAGGGCGCTCGCGAAGATATGGTAAAAGCCGTAACAGATGCGGGTTACAATTATATTATGATGGATAAGGATGCAACACGCTATGGCGCTGTTGAAACAAGAGACGAGGGCAGACTTTACGCTGAATGGCTTAAATCTCACGAGGGCGAGTATGACGGAGTTATACTTTGTATGCCCATTTTTATTGATGAAAACGGAGCTATTGCCGCTTTGCAGGATGCAGGCGTTCCTATTTTAATGCAGGCATATCCTGATGAAATCGGCAAAATGGATTTCAAACACCGCAGAGATGCTTATTGCGGAAAGTTTTCTGTAACCGATGTTTTTGAGCAATACAAGGTTCCTTATACTGTTATGAAACCTCACGTTGTTCATCCTTTGACTCCTGAATTCACACAGAATCTTCACGATTTCGCAGGCGTTTGCCGCGTTGTAAACGGCATGAAACGCTTCACCATTGGCTGCATAGGCGCCAGAACAACTGCTTTCAAGACGGTTCGTTTTGATGAGGTTACAATGCAGAGACACGGAATAAATGTTGAGTCTTTTGACCTTTCCGAACTTTTTGAATTTGTAAGAGCAAAGGCTGATGATGACAGCAAGGTTATTGAGAAGATTGCTGCTCTTGAAAAATATACCAATTTTTCAAATGTTCCTATGGACAAGAAAATAATGCTTGCTAAAATAAGCGTTGTTATTGATGAGTATATTGTTACATACCACCTTGACGCTATTGCCCTTCGTTGCTGGAACGAGATGGAAACTTATCTCAGAGTTTGTCCTTGCGTTCTTCTTTCCGAACTTAATGACAGAGGCATCACCGCTTCTTGCGAAATTGATATGTGCTCTGCAATTACAATGCGTGCATTATCATTGGCAACAGAAGGCCCTGCTGCTTGTCTTGACTGGAATAACAACTACGGCGCTGACCCTGATAAGGTTATCCTTTTCCATTGCGGTTCTACTGCACAAAAGCTTATGAAAGAAAAGGGAACTGTTACATCTCATAAAATGTTTGATAAAACCGACCCCGGCAGCGGTTGGGGTACAAACGAGGGCAGAATCGCCGCTTTCCCCATGACCTTCTCTAACTGCAAGACCGAAGATGGCAAAATCACTATTTACTTCAGCGAGGGCGAGTTCACCGAGGATAATATCGAAAATGAATTTTTCGGTTGCGGCGGTGTTGCTAAAATTGATAATCTTCAAGATAAGCTTATTAAACTTGCTCGCGGCGGCTTCAAGCATCATACTACCGTTGCCAACGGTCATGTTAAAAACATTCTTGAGGAAGCATTCAAAATTTATCTTGGTTATGACGTTGTAAGCATCGAGGGCTAAATTATGATTATTGGCGGACTTGATGTAGGAACAACCGGTTGCAAAATCGTTTTATATAACGAGAATGCAGAGCTGCTTGATACCTACTATAAAGAATATAATGCTGTTCATAAAAATGGTCAGCATGAGATTGATTTTAATGATGTTAAAGATGGTGTTTTATCCATCTTGAAAAATGCTGTAAAGCAATATAAATTGGATGCTTTGGGTGTTACAAGCTTTGGCGAAACCTTTGCAATGCTTGATGATGAGGATAATATTTTATCTCCCTCTATGCTTTATACCGACCCTCGAGGTGAAGAGGAATGTGAATATCTTTGCAGTGTTTTGGGCGAAGATAATCTTACTTTGCTAACAGGCGTAAAACCGCATCCTATGTACAGCATTTCAAAAATAATGTGGCATAAAAACAATAATAACGATGCCTTCAAAAAATGCAAACGCATACTTCTTGGTGAAGATTTTATTGTTTATACACTAACAGGTAATGCACAGATAGATTATTCGCTTGCTGCCCGTACTGCCGCGTTTGATATTGAGAAAAAGTGCTGGATAAAAGATGTTTTTGATGCTGCTGATATTAATATTTCGCTTATGTCAAAACCGGTGCCTACGGGAGCGATTGCAGGAAATATAACTGAAAGTATTAAAAAAGAGCTTGGTGTTGACTATGACATCACCGTTGTAAACGGTTGCCATGACCAAGTTGCCGGAATGATTGGTTCAGGCGTTTTTGAAACTACTCAGGCTATGGATGGCACAGGAACGGTTGAATGCATCCCCGTTATTTTAAAGGAAAAGCCCACAGATATAAAATTTTATGAGGGCGGATATTCTGTTGTTCCGTATTTGAATGATTTATATGCCTGCTATGCATTTTCCTTCACAGGCGGAGCAACACTTAAATGGTTTAGGGATAATTTTGCAGAGCTTGAATTTAAGACTGCAGAAAAAGAAAACAAAAATGTTTATGCCGAACTTGATGGGGCTGTAAGTGATAAACCCACAGGAATACTTGTTTTGCCCCACTTTGCAGGAGCGGCAACGCCTTATATGGATAATGATTCCAAGGCGGCTTTTGTTGGCATAACCTTGGAAACCACAAAGTATGACCTTTATAAAGCGTTGATGGAGGGCACATCATACGAAATGCTGCTTAATTTCAACACCATGAAATCCATGATCGGAGAAATTAAAGAAATAAGAGCCACGGGCGGCGGAGCTACATCGGATGTTTGGCTGCAGATAAAAGCAGATATTTTAAACACCGAAATAACCGCCCTTTCCTGCAAAGAAGTGGGAGCGGCGGGAACAGCGGCATTGACAGGGGTGGCAATAGGCTCTACAAAAGAGCTTAAAGCAACGGTATCCAAAATGGCAACTGTGCGAAAGGTTTTTGCCCCCAACGAGGAAAAGGGCCAAGTTTATTCTGAGCTTTATAAAAAATATGCTAATCTATATAGCGCAGTAAGGGGGTTATCGTAATGAATTATTATGTTGGAAATCCTTTGCAAACAAGAGGCGCCGAGCAGTATGTTCTTCAAAACGGCAAGGGCGATGGTATGCACTTTCTCTATGTCCGCAATGGTCTGGGATTAGAGGCTTGGATTTCGCTTGACCGCGCAGGAGATGTTTCCCGCGTGAGTTTCAAGGGCGATAATATGGGCTATTTCGCACCTTGCGGATATGTTGCGCCGCAGTATTACGATGGAGTTGGTGCAGGATTTTTAAAGTCTTTTACAGCAGGATTTTTCACCACCTGCGGTTTAACAGCCGTTGGTTCGCCCTGTATAGACGATGGCGAGGAATTGCCGCTTCATGGCACAGTTTCCCATATCCCCGCTGTTTTAAACGGAATTGAAGAAACCGATGACGCTCTTTTAGTAACACTTACCGTTACCGATGCGGCAATTTTCGGCAGAAAGCTTGTTATGAAAAGAGTTTATAAATTTTCTTATACCGAAAATCAATTTACTGTATGTGATACTGTGAAAAATTGCGGGGATGCTGAATCTCCTTATATGATAATGTATCACTGCAATATGGGTTATCCTTTACTTAGCGAAAATGCAGTTTTGAAAATTCCAAACAGTAGCATTACCGCGCGTGACAGTCATGCAGATAAATATCTTGAAACTGCCTGTGTAATGGAAAAACCGCAAGCTAATTATCAGGAGCGATGCTATTATTACGATGTTTTAGAACAAAACAACTTGGCAAAGGTTGGTATTTACAATAAAGACATAAAAAAGGGGCTTGTAATGGCATACGATAAAACGACATTACCTTGCTTCGTTGAATGGAAAATGATGGGCAAAACCGATTATGTGTTAGGTTTGGAGCCCGCTAATTGTACTCCGGACGGCCGAGATGTTTTGAGAAAAAATAATACCCTTAAATTCCTGAAACCAAATGAAAACCAAACCACAACCGTAACGTTCAGTTTTGTGGAAAATGACCTTGAGGAGTGTTTTTAAATGTTAGTTACCCTAAAAGAAATTATGAATATCGCAGAAGAAAAGTCAATAGCAATCGGTTGCTTTAACGGACCCGATTTAACA